>CAYMTW010000044.1:0-17266 GCA_964393485.1 uncultured Melioribacter sp.
CGTCTCCAAGCAGAACGATGTTCTTCCGCAGCCCACGAACGTTCTTCGTTGCGTTGCGCGTGTCAATGACAACCTTCGCATGCTGACAGATCATGTCGACGTCAAACGACGAGTGATCGGTGGTGATCACCACAACATCATGACGCTTGATGAAGGCCGGCGTAAGGTTCTTGCGTGACGTTAGCGTGCGATCATGCACCTGCACACTTGGGATATACGGATCGAAGTAGGAGATGTTCTCGATTCCATCCTCGAGCAGTAACTCGGCAACTTTCAGTGCCGGTGAATGACGCAGATCATCGACGTCTTTTTTGAAGGCCATACCGAGCAGCAGAACCTTCGCGCTCTTCAGCGTTACCGGCTGCCGCGCGATCTCACGCTCGATCATCGCTCGCACGTAGAACGGCATCGACTCATTGACCTCTGCCGCCAGGGTGATAAAGTTCGTGACAAAGTCCACCTCGCGAGCAGCCCACGACAAATAGTACGGGTCGATCAGAATGCAGTGTCCGCCAATGCCCGGACCCGGGAAGAACGGCATGAAACCAAAGGGCTTCGTCTTAGCCGCTTCTACCACTTCCCAGATATTCACACCAATGCGGTCGCACAGCTGGGCGAGCTCGTTCACCAGAGCGATGTTGACGCTACGGAAGATGTTCTCGAGAAGTTTTTCCATCTCAGCAACTGCCGGCGTGCTCACGGGCACCACGTCGGTGATAATGTGACGGTTGATCGCAATGGCAAGATCAGTGCAGGCCGGCGTGACGCCCCCTACCACAACTGGTGTGTTCTTGGTTGTCCACACGGCATTCCCCGGATCGATTCGCTCCGGAGAGAACGCCAGGAAGTAATCGGTGCCACATTCCAGGCCGACCTTATCGAGGATCGGCTTGACGTACTTCTCCGTTGTACCGGGGAAGGTCGTGCTCTTCAGGATCACCAGCTGCCCCTTGCGAAGGTGCTTGGCAATGCCCTCGGTGGCGTGCACGATATGGGAAATGTCCGGGTCCTTATTCGGCGTGAAGGGCGTGGGAACACAGACGTAGATCACGTCACACTCGCCACAGACGGAGAAGTCGGTGGTGGCAGTGAGCGTCTTCTGCTTTTTTACGACGTGATGGATCTCGTCGTTGCTCAGGTCCTGAATGTAGTTCTTTCCCGCCGACAGGCTCTTGACCTTTTCGACACTGACGTCGATGCCGATGGTCTTTACGCCGGACTTGGCAAATTCGAGGGCAAGGGGCAGGCCAACATATCCAAGGCCAACGACTCCAACAGTTACCGATCCGTCAAGGATCTTCGACATGAGTTGTTGTTCAGAACGACTGCCCGACGTCCGTGGACGTCCTACACGGCGAATAGCCATTGAATTAGCCTTTAGAGTGATGTTCCGTAATGTTTTGCGTAATACTCCATGTACGCTCCGGAGCGCACGCTCTCGCACCATGCTGAATTACTGCGGTACCAATCGATGCTGGCGGCAAGTCCTTCCTCGACCGAGTGCAGGGGCCGCCAGCCGAGTTCGGATGACGACTTGTGTGGATTGATGGCATAGCGTCGATCATGTCCGGGCCTATCGGTCACATATCGGATCAGTGACTCGTCGGCACCAGTATGCTGAAGAATGGCCTTGACAATGTCGATGTTGAACCGTTCGCCGTAGCCACCAAAGTTGTACACCTCTCCCGAGCGACCATGCTCAAGAGCCAGCATGATGCCCCGGCAATGATCCTCCACGTGCAGCCAGTCGCGCACCTGACGACCGTCTCCATAGACGGGAAGTGGCTTGCCCTCAAGTGCATTAAGCGTCATCAATGGGATAAGCTTCTCGGGGAATTGGTACGGACCGTAGTTGTTGGAACAACGTGTGGTGACGCAGTCCATCGAGTGCGTGTGAACAAAGGCGCGTACCAGCATATCGCTTGCAGCCTTTGATGCCGAGTACGGCGAGTTTGGCTGCAACGGTGTTTCCTCAGTGAAAGCTGGGTCGTCGGGGCCAAGAGTGCCATAGACTTCGTCCGTGGACACATGCACGAACCGTCTGACCGAAGCGGCGCGGGCGGCTTCGAGAAGTCGCAGTGTCCCGATGACGTTGGTTTCGACGAACGGCTCAGCTGAGGCAATCGATCGGTCCACATGTGATTCAGCTGCCAGATGCAACACCGCATCGAATGCATGCTCTGAAAAGAGCCGCGCAAGTACATCAACATCTGTTATCGATCCGTGAACGAACTTCACCCGCACACCATCGATCACACCATCGAGATTCTCGAGGTTTCCGGCATAGGTAAGAGCATCCAGGATGACCAAGTTGTACTGACCCTGAGTGGCAAGCATCCGCACTAGGTTACTGCCGATGAAGCCGGCACCGCCGGTGATAAGGAGTCGGGTCATGGAAATGTGCTTTTCTGATAAAAAGGTCGTAATTCGTCAGGAAGTCAATTCCTCGATATCAAGGGGCTTGTAGGCTTCCTATCCCCGTATCGACGAACGATTTTGACAAATGTACGCTAATTCTCGGGAACGCTTCTGCCAATCAGGCGCAGCACGCTTGCGGCTATCGACGGCAGCGTATCGGAAAACGTGTAGAGGACCGTATCAGCCAAGGTAGCCTCGATGCCATAGGGACTGCCGCATGCCACAAGGATGCTTGGCCGATCGCCGACTAGACGTTCGATGATGTATGGCAGGCGCGAGACGTGTCCAAGCTCTCCACGGAAGGCCACAGCCTTGCCGAACACCCCGAAGATCAGCAGGTCAGCTTCGGCAACGCCACCGGCAAGAGAAGCGCACTCCTCTTCGGTGATCGACAGATCGACGTATCCGAAGTCGATGTTCACATCTGCCCCTTGTGCGATGGCCTGGAACCACGTCGTGGCCGACTCGATGCTGTGATCGTCAACAATGGCAAAGGCGGCTACATGCCGTGCCGTGGTGATGGGCAGCAAGTCGGTTGTGCCGACGATATGAATGGCCTCATCGGCCGCTCGCAGGGCGATAAGCGCATGGGCGTTCTGGTCGATGACAACGGTTGGGCGGACCTCAGGAGCGGGACGCAGTGCTGTGCGCAATCCAGCAAACTCCCGGGCTTGATCCCAGCGATGTTCACTTTCGTTCAGACGCTCATCGCTGAGTTCGCCCGATTCGATGGCGCGTATGAGCGCTTCAATGGCCTCATGGGGATTCTCGGGCATAAGAACAACGTCGCAGCCGGCCATCACGGCCTTGAGTGCCGCTTGGCCACTCGTGTACCGGGACGTAATGGCTCCCATGTCAAGGGCATCGGTGGTCACCAGACCCTGGAAGCCCCATTGCTGGCGGACCAGATCGCTCACGACATGGGCTGAGAGCGATGCTGGGTCCTGCGCGTCGAGAAACGGAACGACGATGTGACCGATCATCAGGCTTTGAACGCCCTCATTGATGCATCGCCGGAAGGGGGCGAACTCACGCTCTGCGGCAACAGCAGGCTCGAGCTCAATGGTAGGTAGGTCCCGGTGGGAATCAACGTGAGTATCACCATGTCCGGGCACATGCTTGGCGCAGGCCATCACGCCACGCGCCTGCGTGCCGCGTACGTACGCAGCGGCGTGGTCCGCCACGCGCCCCGGAGTCTCACCAAAGCTGCGCGTATTGACGATTGGATTGTTGGGGTTTGAATTGATGTCAGCTACAGGAGCCCAGTTCCAATGCACACCAATAGCGCGCGCCTCGTCGGCAATACACCCAGCAACGAGCTCTGTTGTGCTTGGACTGCACCGTCCCAGGGCCATCGCTCGTGGAAAGGCGATCCCGCCATCAAGCCGCATCGGAAGGCCGTGTTCATAGTCGGCAGCGATAAGAAGTCGACGTCCTGCTCGGCGCTGCAGATGTTCGATCATGTCGGCCGTTTCTTCGAGCCCGCCGATAAATACCCCTACGCCCCCTACCCCACGGTCGATAAGAGCCTCGATCGTGCTACGATAGTCGACATCGTTCCAATGCCTCGCATCGGCACGGATCATTACAAGCTGGGCTGCACGTCTGGCCGGACTTGCCATAGCGCTACGGGTCAGGGATGCTGTAAGCGAGTGTTAGTCGGAAAAGATGACCGAGTCGCCTTCGAAGGAGCGGATCAGCGAGCGGTAGGCGTCAGGAATTCGCTCAGGACGTTGCGTAGCTGGATTAAGGTGAACAAGCACACTGCTGGCAACCGCCAACACGGTGCCGTTCTCGTGACGGATCACGTGTTCAAAACCGAACGATGAATTCTTGACGAACGGCACACGGGTGTATACCGTGTAGGGGTCATCAAACTGCGCAGCGTAACGGTATTCGATCGACGTCTTCAGCACCACAAATCGGTGCTTGGTCACAAATGAATCCCGGTCGATCGGAACGCCAATGTCACGGAAATACTCGATCCTGGCAGCTTCGAGCCAATACAGATAGACCGCATTGTGAACGATGCTCTGACGGTCCACATCATACGAACGCACACGGCTGTGAAGTCGGTGAGAGTATGTGCCATGCCCCTCGATGGAGACCGGACCGTGGTCGATTGTTGCTTCGTCTTTGTCGGATGTGCGCATGGTGTGAACCGCTGGTATCGATCGTGATTGGACGCTGCAAAGATAGGTAACCTCAGGCCAGCACGTCGGCGATGATCGAGGCTGAGGTCCGAACGTCGTCGTCACTGATCTGATGGTAGAACACGGCCCGCATATGCCCCGGACGGATCGTGGCAATCCGCATGCCCCGCTCATGGCAGGCTGCGATAAACGTTGTGTCGTCCATGTCATGGACAGAGAAAACGACAACATTTGAGTGCACACGTGTGGCATCGATCTGAATGCGATCAAGACCGGTAAGAAGTTCCGCAAACTCCCGGGCACGACGGTGGTCATGTGGCAGCAGAGGCAGAATATTTTCCAGGGCATAGAGTCCTGCAGCAGCCAGTACGCCTACCTGACGCATTCCCCCGCCGAGCATCTTGCGCCATCGCCGTGCACGTTCGATCTGTTCACCGGAGCCCAGGATCAGCGAGCCGATCGGAGCCCCGAGCCCCTTACTCAGACAAACGCTCATGGTGCTGAAGATCGCTCCATAGGCCAGGGGGCTTTCCCCCGTTGCCGCAAGGGCATTCCACAGGCGGGCCCCGTCGCAATGAAGGGGCAGACCTCGCTCCTGAGCTAGTGCGTGCAGGCTTCGCAGATACTCCATAGAGAGCACCGTGCCACCATGACGGTTGTGGGTGTTCTCCACGGCGATCACTGCCGTTCGAGGGTAGTAATACGCTGCTGGACGAATAGCGTCGGTGATCCGGTCAAGAGGCATCTCGCCTGCCTCGGATGGAACGCCATGAATTTGCGCTCGCGCTATCACGCTCGCTGCAGCGTTCTCGTAGTGGAAGATGTGGGCACCAGTTTCAGCGATCACCTCTTCGCCAGTGGACGCATGCAGGGCCAGTGAGATCTGATTGCCCTGCGTGCCGCTTGGAACGAACAACGCAGCCTCTTTCCCGAACATCGCGGCAACGCGCTCCTGAAGAGCATTTACGGTCGGGTCTTCGGAATAGACATCATCGCCGACGTGCGCTTCGGCCATGGCCCGGCGCATGCCCTCGTCGGGGACCGTAAGTGTGTCGCTGCGCAGATCGATCATTCGTGACATCATAGCAAGTCGGTACTTTCGCGTGAACAAGTACAATGGTCGTGGCCAACCGTGGGCAAATCTACGGTGGTATCCCGGCCGGATGTCGGGCAACTTCGTTAGGTCATCAATGAGTCTGGTTCAAACGGGTCAATCGCTCAGCTGGGGACAGCTTCTGCGACACAACGATGAGAGATATGGCGAAAAGCCATGGCTCATCTACTACGCTGAGGATGGTTCCCGCACGAACTGGTCCTATAGCGTCTTCATCGACGTTTCCCGGCGACTTGCCAGATTGATGCACGAGCAAGGCATCGGAGCAGGCTCGCGCGTGGTGATCGCCTCGCATAATCACCCTGACACCATCCTCGCTTACTTCGCCTGCTGGCTTCTGGGGGCGTGTGCGGTGCCGCTGAACATGACGGAAGATGACCAGCGCCTGGCGTATATCATTGGCAACTGCGATGCCTCGCTGATGCTCTGCCGCAGCTGTTACAAGGACCGGGTCTCGGTTGCTATGCAGGGAGCTTGCCTGCCAATGATCGAGATGGATTCCGACGTGCCGGACCCGTCATTCTATGCTGCCATCCGCGCCACAGAGCCCCTTGACTACCCACCTGCCGATGCAGACATGCTCGAGCAGGAGTGCCTTCTGGTATATACAAGCGGCACAACGGGCAACCCCAAGGGCGTGGTCCTGGTGCAGCGCAATCTCTTTGCCGACGGACAGGACATTACGAGCTGGCATGGCATCACGCCCGAAACGCGAATGATGTGCGTGCTGCCGGTGCATCACGTTAACGGCACCATTGTGACGCACGTCACGCCCTTCATCGCTGGCTCCTCGGTGGTATTGCACCGGAAGTTTTCACCACGAACGTTCTTTAGTACCGTCGTCAACGAGCAGGTTGGCATTGTCAGCGTCGTGCCCACGCTCCTAGCATTTCTTCTCGAGGCCTCCGCCGATGCTTCGGGCGCCCGCGAGGCTGGCCTTCGGCACATCATCTGCGGTGCAGGACCGCTAACCTGCGAACTTGCCGACCGGTTTGAATCAGCATATGGCATTCGCGTACTGCATGGGTATGGCTTGTCGGAAACGACCTGCTATTCCTGCTTTCTGCCCATTGATCTTTCCGACGAAGAGCATCACCACTGGATGCAGGACTACGGCTTTCCGTCGATCGGCGTTGCGATTCCCTGCAACGAAATGGCCGTCCATGATGCAGCGGGGCGTGACGTTCCTGACGGCGAGCGCGGTGAGATCGTCATCCGCGGACGCAACGTCATGCGTGGCTACGACAAGAACGACAAAGCCAATGCCGAGGCCTTTGCCTTTGGCTGGTTCCGATCAGGCGATGAGGGATTTCGCATTGCCGATGAGCACGGCCGGCACTTTTACTTCATTACGGGGCGTCTCAAAGAGCTTATCATCCGAGGGGGCGTCAACCTAGCTCCTCTGGAGATCGACGAAGTGATTAACCGCGCGCCGGGAGTCAAGGCCGGTATCTGCGTCGGATTCGAGAACAACATGTATGGAGAAGAGGTTGGTGCACTGGTCATTCGCGCAGATGAGCGTGTAACCGAGGAACTGATCCTGGCATACTGCGCTGAGCATCTTCCACCGTCGAAACGTCCAAAGGTCGTCCTTTTCACCGATTCCCTCCCGGTGACGTCAACCGGGAAGTACCAACGCAACACCGTAAAGCACCTATTCGCAGCCTGGAAAGACGCCCAGTGGCGCTGAGCTATTGAACATCGCGAGCCATAACGCCCGTCTTCGGGATGTAGAAGAACGTCCGCTTCATACTGAACTCACGTGGCTGCAGCCGGTTGGGCGCAAACATGTACTGGATCATCCAGCCGTTGCGGACAACGCGGAGCTTTGATGCAGGGCTGGCAATACCGGGATTAGTGTACGCGAGCTCATCAAGCATATCCTGCGTCAGCTCGGCTGTATCGCTGGTGGCATAGACGTGATACAAGAAGCGTCGCGTATTGGAGGGATCGATCACATTTGAGTCCAGGGTCTTGCGCGTAACGTCCTCGGTAACATTGCGAACACTCGCAGAGTCATAATCGGCCACACGCAAGAAGTACACTGATGTCTGCTCGCCCCCTCGCTGCTCTCGGATCATGTCCGTGACCTCGTAGAAACTCACCGCGTGGGAGTAACGATAGACGACGTATGCCACAGCCAGTCCAACCGATACGATAAGCAGTACGCTGACAAAGATTTTCGAGCTTTTGGTAAGGGCCATGGGGAGGAGAATAACGGAATTACGGAATAACGTGTAGGGGCGAGCCTGTGTGCTCGCCCATGAATGACCGTCGCAACCACATCTACCCATCAGTCCAAAAATGAGTGAAATCCAACGGTCTGGATCACATTATGCAGAAGCACCATTGTGATGGCAAAACTAAACGGGATAGAAAGATTATCATCAACCTTCAGACGGGTTGAGCCGGCCTCCACGGCGGCAGATACTAGGCTGGCCAAAACTCCGCAGGCTACAAAGGAGCCCGGCGCTGCGAACAGCTGCCCGTAGAAGATCACCACAAGAACCGCCGAGACAGCAAAACTGACAGAGCCGACAAGGCTCTTGTCAAAAAAGCGGCGCGAGCCGAAACGTCGTCCGATCAGTGCCGCCACCGTATCACTGACGATCAGCACCGTGAACGCCGTGACGCTGACAACCTTTGGGAACAGCGCGAAGGTGAGCGTGGCAGCGATCAGAACCCAGGATGCCCCGGTGAGAAGAAAACGTTCAGAGGTACGCTCATGGGGACGCAGCATGGGTCCAAAGAAGCGCAGCATCAACCGTCGGGTCGTGCCATGGTAGTGCAGCAGGACGTCGATGGTGAGTGATGTCAGCGTCATGGCCAGCAGAATCATTATGCCGGTATGGTGCTCGATCTGGAGATAGAGAGCCGGAATCATTAACGACGACAGGTGAATCCCCTTCCGGGCAAGCTCACTTGTGTACGATATTTGTTCCGACATGCCGTTCCTTCCGTTTTCCGTTGCCAGCTGCGCCAAGATCAACCTCGGCCTGCGCATTCTCCGCCGTCGGCCCGATGGGTATCACGATATCGAATCGATCTTCGTGGCCATCGACCTTTCGGACGTTCTCCACGTCGAACCGGCAGAAACCCTGTCGGTCGAATGTCGTCCGGAAGTAACCCTCGAACCCGAACAGAACATCGTCTACCGCGCAGCCAGCCTCTATGCTGCGTGTTTCCCCGACGATGAATGCGGCGCAAAGATAACCGTCAGCAAGCGCATCCCCACGGGCGCCGGACTTGGCGGAGGCTCGGGCGATGCGGCCGCCGCACTTCTGGCCATGGCCTACATCAACGGCAGGCATGGCAGTGGCGCGACACGAGACCAGCTGGAGACCCTGGCCGCCCGCTGCGGATCGGATGTTCCGTTCTTCCTTCACGCAGGTACGGCACTGGTCACGGGAAGGGGCGAACACGTCACCCCGATCGATGCTACCTTTCCATGGACTGTCGTAGTGGTTTGCCCGGGTATCCATGTAAACACAGCTGCGGCCTATTCCACATTGGGGATAACGGGTGAACAACCATCGCCACGACTTCACGAGCATCTTCTACAAGCCATTGAAAAGAAGAGCTTTGACGCGCCTTTCTTTCACAATGATTTTGAACGGTCAGTTTTTCCACAGCATCCGATCTTGAGCGAAATCAAAGATCGTATCGGCCGCACTGGAGCATTATACGCTTCGATGAGCGGTAGCGGTTCATCGGTGTTCGGGCTTTACGAGGATGCGACAAAAGCCGCAGCGGCTGCTACAGAGCTGGCAGACCTGGAGCCTTATATTTGCGCTCCTGTTACGGCATCATTCCGCCTCCTATGAACATCCTCGTCGTGGCCGCCGAAGTGGCCCCTTTTGCTAAAGTCGGCGGTCTAGCCGACATGACCGGAGCGCTTCCGCGCGCCTGGTGGGCTGACGGTCATGAGGTGGTGATCATGCTGCCACTGTATGGCTCGATCGATCGCAAGCAGTACGGTATCGAGAAGACGGAACACGTCGTAAGCGTCCCCGTCGGATACTGGACCGAGTACGCCGAGGTTTGGAAGGGTTATCTGCCGGATACTGAGGTGCCGATCTACTTTCTGCGATCGGCTGAATACTTTGATAGAGAAGGCATTTACGGCTACCACGAGGGCTTTGAGGATAACGACCGTCGCTACCTGTTCTTCAGTCGGGCAGCTATCGAGACATCCAAGGCTCTGGGCTTTCAGCCGGACGTAATCCACTCCCACGATTACCACACCGCCCCCTGCATGCCGATGCTTGCCACGAAGTACCGGCACGACCCTTTCTTTGCTCACACGGCCGGTGTCCTCACGATCCACAACATGGCCTTCCAGGGCACGTATGACCCTGTACGGGCCATGGACTTCGGCGGCTTTCCTCCGTCGGAGTTCTACCCCTCGAGCTGGTACGAGCATCATGGATCTTTTAATGCCATGAAGGCCGGCATCATGTTCGCTGACAAGGTCACCACCGTCAGTCCTACCTACAGCCAGGAGATCCGCTGGACGTCCGAGGGCATGGGACTGCAGGGGGCTCTGCAGCAGCGTGCGGCAGACCTCGTGGGAGTACTGAACGGCATCGACGACACGATCTGGAATCCACGTGTGGACCGATATATCGCCGTGCCATTTGACGCGTCAACACTGGAAAAGAAACACGTCAATAAGCTTGCCCTGCTCGGCGAGTTGGGCCTGCCCTCCGATCCGACGAACGCTACCATCCCCGTCATCGGCATGGTCACGCGGATGACCCAGCAAAAGGGCATCCCGATCATGATGCGGGCCGTCTGGGACGTCCTGGAGCAGCGCCGAGCACGCCTGGTGGTGCTCGGTAGCGGTGTGCGCGAATACGAGGACTTTTTCAATCGTGCGCAGGAACGGTTCCCGGACCTTGTCCGCTTTATTCGGGGGTACAATGAGCCCCTTAGTCACCGCATACAGGCCGGGTCCGACCTCTATCTTATGCCCTCGCAGTTCGAGCCATGCGGTCTGACGCAGATGTATGCCATGGCCTACGGTACTGTGCCGATCGTTCGCTCGGTGGGAGGTCTGGCTGACACCGTTTCACACTATGATCGCGCGACACGCCAGGGCACGGGAATTCGCTTTCATGACTACGACGAGTCAGCCATGAGCTATGCTCTGGACTATGCACTTGGGCTGTATGATGAAGAGGCGCACTGGCAACAGATTCGCACCAATGCTATGAGTCAGGATAACTCGATCAGCGTCGCGGCCCGCCACTACGTCGAGGTGTTTTCTTGGGCTCAGGAGCGCCACGCTTAGCATCGGACGCGCCACGCCTGGCGGCTGGAGCGCTGCGCGTAGCGCCTGTTGCACTGCTGCTACGCCTGCCCTCTGATGCACTCCGTTTTGGCTGCAAAGTGCCACGTCGGCTATCGGCTGCACCACGCTTGGCCTCGTAGCCGCTGCGTGTGTCATCAGGCTCGTCTGCCGATGGAACAAACGACACCACAACTTCCAGACCCATCGTTCCCGGGAACAGATCCAGCGGAGTAAAGCGCTCTGGCTCAAAGCCGGCAGCACGCCATTCGCGCAGACTGCGGCTAATCTCCTCTGGACCGCAGAAGATCTCCACGACACGGCGAGGCTCGAGCATGCGCGCAAGCTCACGGATCATGCCAGGGGGCGTTGCAGAACGCGGCGGGTCAAGCACCAGCAAGCGCGGCGCATCAACCAGCTGGCGCGGAACCGTCTTGTCGAGCTTGCGGCCCAGACGTCCCACGTCCTGCGGCTCGGTGAAGATCTGTTGTACGGCACTTGCCTGCGCACCTGCCCTTTTGATGTTGTACCGGGCATTGTCAACCGTAGTAGCATCAGCATCGCAGGCCACCACATGGCGGACGCTCTTGCCCATTGCTGCACCGAAGAGTCCGTATCCACTGTAGAGATCAAACAGCACATCCTCGGCGTTGCACTCCGCATGTTCGGCAACGGCCGCCACCAGCTTAGTCAGCATGGCAAAGTTGATCTGCGAAAATGAGAACACACCCACCTGATACGTGACATCGCCGACGGTCTGCAGCCAGGCCGCCGCACCGCGGAGCTTCTTTGCGCCAACACCCGTGGCCGGACGTTCAATATCGAGGTAGTAGCGCGAGCCCTTGGGGTCGTTGTACATCCAGACATGAGCAACGGTCGGAAACTGCTCACAGATCGATTCTCCGATCTTGCGCACCGAGCGCACCAGCTTGGCGTCCATGTCGCGCACATTCACGATCAGGGCCTGCTCATCATACGTTCCTCGCAAGATCACATGATTCAAGGCTTCGACAACGCTCTTGTGCTGGCGTGCGATGAGCTGTTCTAGTCGGGCGTAGATCTCGGCATGTAGGGGCGGCTCAAGAGGGCTGGCTGCCGTCGACGGTGTTCCATCGCCATGCGTCAGAAGGATCTTGCCATCCCATACTCCGACGCGGCGCCGCGTCGTCGTTCGATACCCTCGTGCAAGGGGTGCTTGCACAAGTGGATCGATCACAGCCGAGCCCGTGCGGAGCTCACCTGCGAAGGCCTTCCAGGCGGCCTGTTTCAGGCGGCTTTCGGCGGTGTAGTCTAGTCCGGCAAGGGGCTCTATGGCTCCCCCCAGTTCGACACGGAGTGTGCGGGCTGCCTCACGGAGGCATTCATCGAAGGTTGCCATTGGACAAAGATACGCCCACCGGGCGCAGGGCACCGTTGAAATGCCGTAAATTGGCCACCCGCAATCTCATCCCTCTGACAGCAATCGCATGCTTCGTCTGACCTCGCTCATCACGGCCGCACTTTTCGTTTTGACCACGTTCAACGTTCTTGGTCAGGGCGTGACCACGGGCTCGATCAGCGGCACGATCACGGGAATGATGGACGGAACCAAGCAGCCCCTTTCCGGTGCAACCGTCAAAGCTGTTTCTTCATCGACCGGTGCGATCTACGGAGCCATCACGAGGAGTAAGGGACAGTACCTGATCCGCGGCCTACGGCCGGGAGAGTATTCGGTGAGCGTCACCTACGTCGGCTTTCTTGGCGATACGGTCCGCGGTGTGAACGTTGACGTCGGTGATGCCAGCACTGTGAACATCGAACTCAATCAGGCTGCATCAACAACTGCTGAAGTAGTGGTAACAGCCGAACGCGACGCGGTCTTTGACGCCACGCGGAATGGCTCCGGCTCGGTTATCAGCGAGGCGGTCATCTCGGCCTCGCCGTCGATCAACCGCAGCATTGGCGACCTGGCACGCATGAATCCGTACACGAGTCAGACGCAGACGGCTGGCAGTGACGGGCTGCAAGGGCTGAGCATCATGGGTGTCAACTCGAGGTTCAACAACTTCCAGATCGACGGCGCCGTGGCCAACGACGTATTCGCCCTCGGTGCCGCCGGCACGGCCGGGTCACAGGCCAATTCGAACTTTGTGTCGCTCGATGCCATCGAGCGCATCCGTGTGAACGTTTCGCCGTATGACATTCGTCAGAGCGGCTTCACCGGCGGCCTCGTCAACGCAATCACCCGTGGAGGCACAAATCAGCTGCGTGGTTCGGTGTTCACCTTCGGTCGCAATCAGGATCTTGTCGGCTTGAGTCCGGATGCCTCCCGCAAGCCCTTCGACAAATTCTACGACGTTCAGTTTGGCGGACGTCTCGGCGGCCCGATCATCAAGGACAAGCTTCTATTCCACATCACTACGGAAACTCGTCTGCGTTCGACGCCGCTTGTTGTCGGCCTCAATGACCCGACGGAACTCAACAACTTCGCGGCCGATGCGGCTGTGCTCGACGAGATTATCGCGATCACCAAGAACCAGTACGGTTATGACCCGGGCACATACGGTACGACAAACATTCTTAACAACTCGACGAGTCTTATCGCGCGACTGGACTGGAACATTGATGAGTCGAACAAGATTCAGCTGCGCCACAACTTCACCTATGGCATGCAGGATCGGAACCTGCTACGAAACAATCTGAACTACAGTCTGACCAGCCGGATGAACCGGTTCGAGAGCGTCAATAATCAGACGGTTCTTCAGTGGAATGGCGTCCTAACGCCATCGATCAGCAACGAACTTCGGGTGTCGGTAACCCAGACCAACGACCGTCGGGTACTACCCAGTAATGAAGCCGGCCAGCCAATTGCCTTTCCGGAAGTGCGGATCCAGGTTGGCTCGGGCTTGAATGTCGTCCTTGGCCCGGAACGCAGCTCACAGGCCAACGCGTTAGATCAGACGATCATCGCGCTTACGGACGACCTTACGTGGTTCACGGGTGACCATACCATCACGCTGGGCACACACAACGAGTTCTCTCGGTTCAACAACCTCTTCATTCAGGATTACTACGGGAGCATCCAATATGCTTCGGTGGATGCCTATCGTGATAGTCTGGCCAATTATTACCGCGTCAGTTATGCCAATGACTCGGTTACCGGGGGAAACCCTCAGCCCCGTGCAGCCTGGAACATGGTGCAGATCGGTGGATACATCCAGGATGAATGGCAGATCACCGAAAGACTGCGTCTGACAGGTGGGCTGCGGGTAGACATGCCGATTTTTCTCAGTACGCCTTATGAGAATCCAGCCTTTGCGCAGGCGTTTGCCGGACGCTCCACCAGCGCCACCCCAGAAGGTGTCCTTCTGCTCTCGCCTCGCTTCGGTTTCAACTGGGACCCAACCGGTGAGAAGCGGGTCCAGATCCGCGGCGGTTCTGGCATCTTCACAGGACGTGTTGCCGCCGTCTGGCTTTCGAATCAGTACTCGAACACCGGAATGGATCTGTTCCGGGCTGAACTGGGTGCGAACAACTCTCCCAATGCCATCAACAATGTTCTTGGACAGCCCTTCCGTTGGGATATCACCAGGCGCGCACCGCGTCCGGGAGATACACTCTATCCCGGTAGTACGATCAATACAACCGCGATCAATATCACCGACAACAACTTCACATTGCCGCAGGTCTGGCGCTCGACCCTTGGAACGGACATTAGGCTCATAAAGGGGCTTACGCTGACGGTTGAAGGAATGTACGGTGCGTTCCTGAACCAGGTCGATTACAGCAACCTCAATCTTCGCCAGTCCGACATGCGGTACGTCGTCGATGGTGACACCGTCTGGGGCATATCACCGATTGACGGACGCAAACTATATCGAGGGGGCGCGACAGACTCACTCGTGGACCGGCGCTTCACGCAGGTCATCCTGATGGGTAGCCGTGACGCGGGACATCAATACTCGGTCTCCGCACAGCTTCGACTCGATGAAGCCAATTCGATCCTTCCTGGACTGGGAGGTATGCTCTCCTATACCTATGGACGGACTCAGGACCTGACATCATCGACGGCAGCGACGGCGTCATCACAATGGACAGGTACTGACGGCATCGATCCAAACAACCTTCAGGTAGGCATTTCGAATTTTGACCAGCTGCATCGCATCGCGATCAATGCCTCGTATCGTTACGAATGGTCCAAAGGGTACACGACAACTCTCGGACTGGTCTATTCAGGCAATTCGGGTCGGCCCTACTCGATCTCGTACGCTCAGGACTACAACGGAGACAATGCCGCCGGTGGGAATGATCTTGTCTATATCCCTCGACGTGAGGATTACGGAACTCGAGTCGTTGTGCCCAATCCGACAAATACTCGCGACCTGCGCTCACCGGAACAAATCTGGGCGCAGATGATGGCGCTGATCGACGCCAACCCGCTCCTGAAACAGTACCAGGGACATATCCTCCCGCGCAATGCTCTGCGGGAACCTTGGATCAACCAACTTGACATGCGAATCACGCAGGATGTACCTGGCATTGGCGACCATACCGTTCAGTTCTCACTCGATGTCCAGAATCTTCTCAACTTCATCGATCCGTCATGGGGACTGCAGCGATTTGTAGACTTCCAGAGTTCGAACCTGTTCGGACTGCTCCTTGATGCGCAAAACAAGCCGTTCGACGAACAAGGCAGGCTCCGGATGTCCTATAGCGAACCTGTTGCCGGAGGACGTCCCGGACTGTACATTATCGACAACTTTTTATCACGCTGGCGCATGCAGTTCGGTGTGCGATACTCATTCTGATGAAGAAGCATTTCCTGATATCGACGCTGATCGCAGCTGCTGCTGCCCTCTTGGCAGGGGGCTGCGAAGATGGTGTCCTGACATTTCCAACGCCAAATCCCGCGCTTGTGCGCATCGCAAATGTCACATTGAATGTTCCGCGAGCCCGCGTGATCATCGACAGCTCCATAACGATCGATATCAATCGTGGTGAAGCCTCAAGCTTTGTTGAGATTGCTGCCGGACGTGAGGTGCCGTTTCAGATAGAGAGTGCAACGCGTGTGTTTCTCCGCGATGCGAAGTATTCTCTCGGTGGAGAAGGCAGAGTCATCCTCTTCGTACGGGGCGACACCACCCGTGGGAAGAATGGTGTCCTCTTTAGCAGTGTTCCGGTATACGACACGCTCCTGCCAGCAGGCTCGAAGTCGGCTGTGATCCGGTTTTCTCACATGGCCGAGGAAGTCGATCTCGGCTCGTCGACCGAACTCTGGATTACGGGGGGGCGCATCGTTGATAGCAAGGTGTTTATCCCCGGTGAGAGTTCGACGCGCTACAATTCGATAGACCCGGGTGAGTACTCCTTCGAGTTGCGTGAGGCCGGAACGACCACCGTCCTGTCTCGACTTAACAACATCACCATTGAACCGGGGCGGTCGTACATGATCTACTCGTACAATCGATCAGCAACGCTGGACGATATCGACCTCTCAATTTTCTGACGTTTCACTCTCTCACGAATGGACACAATGATGATCCGCACACTTCTTGGCACACTCCTGCTGTCTGCCACCGTGGCCCTCGCGCAAGATCCGATCACGATCGCAGCGGCCAAAGGACAGGAGTTCAACACTGTCGTCACCAAGGTCGCTGGACGCGTGACCTCCGCTATTCAACTTTCAAATGTCTGCTACATCCAGGATAATACGGGTGGTATCGCAGTCTTCAATGAAGCAATGCGTACTGCAGTGCGAATTGGCGACTCTGTGGTGGTTGAGAATGCAACACTGACAGAGTTCGGCAATACAACGGGTGCACCCGGAACGGGGCTCTCTCAGCTAGGCGGAACAGGACTCCGGTTTACGGTCGTCCCAGTCGAGCGTCGGGAGCCTGCACCACGCAATGTCTCGATTCCGATCATTGGCGAAGACCGGGAGGCTACGCTAGTACGGTTGCGGAAGGTCAAAATGGTCGAGACAGGCCGATTTGAAGGAAACCGCAGCTACAGCGCTATGGACAACTCAGGGAATGATATTGTTATCAGAATTGATCGGGCGTGCGAAATCGGAACGAATAATCTGGAAATCCCGACCGGAGAAGTAGACGTTATTGGTGTAGTAAGCCAGTTTCGTGGGACGTTTCAGCTACTTCCGCGCCTTGCTCAGGACATCGGTCTTCCGCCGATCGCCGTCGACACGGTCAGCAAGAATCGCACGCTCGACTTTACGACGTGGAATCTTGAATGGTATGGCTGGGCCGATACAACGCGCGGACCGAAGAACAAGGACCTGCAGCGTCAGCGTATTCG
>CAYMTW010000045.1:0-16440 GCA_964393485.1 uncultured Melioribacter sp.
CCGAACTGCCGTTCTATAGGCCTTCCCCGTCGCTGGATGCGAACACCAACACCCTCGTTGTCGTGTACCTGGAACAATCACTGCTTGGCAGTAATGGTCAGATCATTCTTTCGAGTCTTGACAGAAAGACCCATTCACTGCTCCAAACAACAACGATCGTCAACAATCGCAATGGTATTCATGATCCACACGTCACACTGTGTGGTAATGGTGGAAGTGCATTTATCGGATGGGCACAGAATAGCATTTCGGCAACAACGACGTACGTAGTTGATGACGCCGTAGATCTCCTTCGAAATGAAGACGCTTTTGCAGCATTCTATGACGCAACAACGCAGTCGGTACAACAATTGCCACCACCGGATGATGAATACCGCGCCTTGCTGGATGGCCCACCTGTTATTGCTGTTTCTCCGGACACTGTTCATGCCATGATGACATGGAATGCGATGTATGACTCTACGACATACACCGATGTGTACATCCGCCCGATTACGCGCGATACTGCCGGGTGGTCGTTTGGCACAGCTCGTCCGGTGCTCCAGGTCCCGGGCGTATGTCGTGATGTCCAGATTGAGGCCCTGGAAGATGGCACCTATGTCATAGCGTGGCTCAACGATGTTGAGGACGGAACCGGTGTGCGAGTGATCACGGCAACTCTTTCGCAGGATGGTACGTCGTCAATTACCAGAGTCTTTGACGACAAGTCACGAGAGGTTGGATCGGACCTGAAGATGGTTGGCAATGGCAAGGAAATCGCACTTCTCTTCGCTTCCTCTTCCCAGGCGGACAGCGCTGAGTTTCAACGATCACTCTACATTGCACGCTACCAAGGGCAGTCATGGTCGGAACCGGTCAGAATCGATGCTGGAAAGGGGCGAGGTCTCCTCCGCCACGTCGAAGGCGATCTCAGTGAAGATGGATCCTTCTTCGTCACGATCGATGCGTTCGATCACCAGACGGAGTCGGGCCTTACGCATAGAGTTGCCGCATGCGTTGGGTCAGTGTATGACTCACCATCACTGTGGCGTGTGTTTGAAAATTCCACCGTGATGAGTCCTAGGGACCGCGATGTCTGGTCGATGTCAGCGGCGATTGGACCGGACGCAACACTCTATGTAGCGACGCAAGAGCTGGACAGCCTGCGGAGTAATCAGCAGGCTTACGGAACCGGACTTCAGTTAGGTCCGGCTCGATGCAATGCGGTAGTTCGGGCATTCACGCTGGATGACAAAGGTAATGTCACATCACGCCCCTTCGGAAACGCTCCCACATCCGTTGAAGAGACCGAAGCCGACCGGCTCGAAGCAACGTTGCGATATCGCGTCCAAGTCCTTGATCCTGCTCCGAACCCCGCTCGTGAAGCCTGCGTCGTGCCGCTTGCCGTCCAGAAGCCAACACGCATCACTGTCCAGCTGGTGGATGAGCTTGGGCGGAACGTGCTCACCATTTACGAGGGGATGATCTCAACTGGAATGCAGGGAGTGTCCTTCGAGACCTCAAGTCTCAACTCCGGTCACTATACGGTTATTGTCACAGATGAAGCAGGTGTGGCCGGATCTGCACCAGTGGTAGTGATTCGTTGACGGGAGAAGCAGACATCAGCGCTTACTTCAGTGAATCAAACCACGGCTTGGCGTTGATCAATGAAATGAGGTACACGGCACGATGGTCGGCATTCGGTCCAGCATCAAATGCTTCGGCCGTCGAACCAGCGTAGTTCTTTTGATAGTCCACGATCTTGCGCGAGACCTCGGCAAAAATGTACTCGTCAACATTGCTGTAATACGCCCGATATGGAACACGGACCTGGAAGCTGTAGGCATCTGCGTCCTTGAGTGCCTGCCAAAACGCACCCGTTCCTGCTTTTGCATCTGCGATAAACTGCGGGGTGTAAAGGCTGTCGTATCGGAGTGGAATCTTTGAGAAATACTCTTGAGCACTCAGTTCAAGCGCATGGAACTTGCGGGCGTATTCATAGTAGTTCGGATTGAGAGAAGCACGAGCATAGCCTTCTGAGAGTTCGTACGCATCATAGGCGAAGACGATACTGGAGACGATTCCAACCGCATACGGGGTCTCAGTCACTGGTGTCTCGCTGACGAGTTTCTTTACGAACAGGTATGGATCTGAAGGTCCAGACGCTGTTACAACGCCGGCAATAGGTTCGTTCTGCTGCTGGAGATATTCGAGAAAGACATCCGTACTGAAACCGCCCTGCGACCATCCATGCAGGAAGAGCTTTCCTGGCGTGATGTTCTTCTTCTTGAGGAACTCCTTTGAGGCCTTCAGCATGTCGGAGCAGGCCTGAACGGTGCTGTTCTTCACACAGTAGGAATTCGGAAGGTCCGACCCTGGCGTCACACCAAAGTAATCAGCTGATATCACGATGTAACCTTGGGAAGCGAACTGTGACAGTACGAACTGCGTCTCGATCGATCCATCTGGATTCGATGGGCTCCATTCATGAGACCACACCGTACCATGCTGATAGCTGAGAATCGGTGCACCCGGCTGCACATTGTCAGGTATGGCTACCAATCCATAGGCCGTCACGGCCTTATTGCCAAACTCAGGGACCACCGATGAATACGCGACCTTGTAGAGCCGCACGCCCTGTGACGCACCAGCGAGCTGACCGCGAAACTCGGCTGGCTTCATCCTCCCGTTTACAAGGAAGACATCCAACACACTATCGACGATGGCTTGCACCCGCCCCTTACCGTAGTATCCTACCGAATCGTAACTAACTAGCTGTCCGGTAGCCGGTAGAGTAACGGAATCACCAGAGGAACATGACGTTGCAATGATGCTGGCTGCAAATGCAAGGACCAGGAAGAGATTGGTACACAGGTTGTTCATAGCAGTATTTATTTGTGGATGTTCCGTCCAAAGATATCACTTTGGCATCGTGGACTGAGAACGTACGCAGCCTCTGGATTCTGATTCATGGTAAATTCCATCATGAGTGAACAGAATTCAGTCTATCGGCTCGTCACGCGCAAGATTCTTCCGATCATGATGATCAGTTACGTAGCATCTTTTCTTGATCGCGTTAACATTGGCTTTGCCAAGCTTCAGATGGCAGGAGAACTCGGCTATTCCGATGCCGTGTATGGGTTTGGAGCCGGGATCTTCTTTCTGGGATACTTCATCTTTGAAGTCCCGAGCAATCTCATTCTCCAGCGTGTTGGTGCCCGAGTATGGCTTTCGCGGATCATGATCACGTGGGGCCTTGTCTCGTCGCTGTTTGCCTTTGTCGATGTCATTCCATGGGGCCCCCTGCCAGAGATCTTCGGACTTCCTCAGAATGTCTTCAGTCTTTATGCCCTGCGATTTCTCTTAGGTGTTGCCGAAGCCGGGTTCTTTCCGGGCATCATTCTGTACCTGACCTACTGGTATCCTGCCGAACGAAGGGGGCGAATCATTGCGTGGTTCATGACCGGTATTGCCATTGCGAATGTGATCGGTGGACCACTTTCAGGCTTTCTCATGGAATACCTTCATGGCGCTGGTCAGTGGCATGGCTGGCGTTGGCTCTTTATCATCGAAGCTGTACCGTCGGTGATCATGGGAGTACTGACATTTCTGTTTCTGCCAAACGGACCCAGTGACGCGTCATGGTTGAACGATGCACAGAGGAAGGTCGTTGATGACACCGTGCGTGAATGCACAACCAGTAATGCTCACCTCGTAGAGAGTCACACGATGCGAGATGCCTTTGCCAATCCTCGTGTCTGGCAACTCAGCATCGCCAACATGCTCGGCGTCATGGTACTGTATGCCGTCAACTTCTGGATGCCAACCATTATCAGTGAGATGGGTATACAGCCGGGCGAGTACCTTAAGGTAGGACTGATCTCTATCATTCCATGGGGGATAGGGGGCTTTGCAATGGTCGCGATGGCATCACGAAGTGACCGTACTCGAGAGCGTCGGTGGCATACCGCCACATCAATTCTAGTTGCCGCTGCAGGACTGATCGCGCTTGGCATTACACCCGCAAACAGTCCGTTGGCCATCATCGTTCTTTCCATCCTTACTGCTGGGTCTTTGTCATTTTGTTGCCTCTTCTGGAATCTGCCAACGGCTCTGCTGCGTGGCACGGCAGCCGCAGCTGGCATTGCGATGATCGTATCCATTACCAACCTGGGTGGACACTTCGGTCCCGAACTCGTAGGACGCGTTCGATCATCGTCGTACGGTAATGAAGTTGCCTTTTATCTCCTTGCCCTCTTTGCCGTTTGCAGCGCCACCCTCATTCTCTATGCTACGCGAAAGCGCACCGTGGTGGATTGACGGAATCCCGCACAAACCCTCTAATGGACTTACGGCCCACCTGCGCCACTGATGATAACCGGAACGTGTCGTGGACCGCGAAGTTGCCCTTCAGACCAGACGACTTCGTTATCGGTTGCAAGCACAAAGTCCGGAAATCGTTTCAGCCATTCCTCAAGAGCAATTCTGATCTCGAGCCTTGCAAGATTTGAGCCAATACACCGATGACGCCCCAATCCAAAGGCAGCGTGTGGATTGTTAGCGCGATCAATAATGAAGGTGTCAGCTTGTTCAAACTTTTCCGGATCGCGATTTGCCGCTGCAAAGGATAGTAGTACCTGTCCACCCTTGGCATATGGACACCCACCAACGGTCGTCTCTTGCATCACTTCACGGGCCATGGTTACGGGAGAGTACATGCGCAGTATCTCCTCAATGGCCGTCGACATTAGATCGGGCTGCGCAACCAAACGGTGGAGATCATCCCGATGTGTCGCCAAATGCCACAGGGCCGATCCAATAGCACTCCACGTTGTCTCGATACCGGCAACCAGGAGCAGAATCAGAGCACCAATGATGTGCCGTTGTGAAAGCAGTTCCCCATCCACCCGTGCATGCGTAAGATACGAGATGAGGTCGTCGCTTGGGTGGAGACGACGCTGGTCTATGTGCTTGGTAAAGAATTCTTCGACCTCTTCATAGGCCCGCAGACCTGCGTCGGGATCATCAACACTGCCTGTGCTGAGTTCGAAGATCCACCGACGAAATACGTCACCTTCCCTGGCATTAATTCCGAGCAAATGCGCGACCACATGAACGGGTACATGCTGTGCATACTCGATCGCAGCATCAACTTCCTTGCGATCGCTGAGATCTTCGAGAAGACTCACACAAATTGATCGAATACGCTTCTCATGTTTCTGCACCTCCTTCGGAGAAAATGCAGGCAATAACAATCTTCGAGCAGGGGTATGGTCTGGTGGATCGGACGTGATTGGCGGCATGCCCTTGATAGGCAACTTCTGCTCTCGTACAACGATTCGTTGAGATGAAAAATGATCTGTGTTATAGGCTATGGCATAGATGTCGGAATATCGAACCGGTAGATATGCTCCACCTTCAAAGCGCTGAGATGTAGCAACTGGACACGTCGATCGCAGTCTTGCCCATATTCGTGCAGGATCCTGCGTCCACTCTGGATCGAAGTGATCAAAATCGGTTTCCCAATCGCTTACTGGTGGTCGCATGGGGGATGCCTAGTGAGTAATGACCAATGACTAATGATCAATTGGGCACTCGAAGTTTATTCGCGCCGCAGCACAATCGCATGCTCTGGGCAATTTACGATTGCGAGTTTAGCCTTGTCTAGGAGCGCATCGGGTACTGCACCGTCGCCGCAGACAACTCCATATCCTAAGTCGTCGGATTCAAAGAGCTCTGGTGCCAAACTGCAGCAGCGGCTATGTCCCTGGCAACGCTCAATATTGATCGAAACCCTGTAATGGGATGAAGATGGATCATTCATAGGGCGAGAGGCGCTTGACGTTGATGGCACTGAATTTGTGCCGGTGCTCGGAATTGTCGAATATAGGTCACACAATACGACATCCCCATGAACCTAACACCCTCGGCAAAACCAATCGATCTTGATGCGTATCCCAGACGTCACTGGTATGAACATTTCAGTCAGTTCGAGATACCCCTTACCTATCGAACAATTCAGATCGATGTCACCGCTCTAAAGAGCTACTGTAAGCTGAACAACCTCAAGTTTACACTTACCCTTGGCTTCATTCTCACGAGGGCAAACAACCACGTTCAGGAGTTTCGACATAGAATCATCAACGATACCCTAGTCGAATATGACAGGATCATACCTGCGTTTACGGTGATGCTCCCAAACAAGGTCTTTGGGTTTGCAAAGGGAGTTTTTACTGACGACTTTACTCATGATTATCATGCGAACCTTGCGGGCAACGATAGTGTTGCAAAGGGCACCACGATCACACCACCGTCTGATCATTTCGGGCAGATATTCATAACAACCAATCCTTGGACTACGCAGACAGCAGTGCAAGCCCCCTTTAGTAGGCGACTAGCGTCTATTCCTGTATACTGCGTGGGCCGTATGCAGGAAGATGCAGGTCGAGTAACCTTGGGGCTTGGCTTACAGGTCCACCACGGTCTTGTAGACGGCTACCATATCGGCCACTTTGTCGATATCGTGGAACGCCATCTTGCAGATCCAACCATAATCGAACTCCCTTTTACATCAACATTCGGTCACTAAACAACACAACACCAATGCTCACCAACGCCCAGAAGATAACCTCAGATGAAGACTATCTAACCTTCATTGAATGCTATGATCGTGCCTTTGGATCCAAATTTCTCAAGCTGGACTTCTTGAGAAACTGTGATGACGTCATTCTTTTTCAGGATAGTGAAGGTACTCCTGTGGCAGGCTACACGATCAACACTGAACAAGCGTATAGAACGCTAAGTGTGATTCCGGAAAGCTTTGCGGCATTCTATCGTAAACAGGCAGAAGGCATCAAGACGTACGAACTTGGAACGATATGGGTTGATGAACGACGGAAGAATGGACGTGAGAAGCTGGAGTTGTGGTTGCACATCTTCGGCAATATGATATCAAGGGCAGGCACCGTGATGGTTGGAATGACGGTATCAGAGGAGATCTATCATTTCTATCATCGATATGGGGTCAAGCTTGTGTATCAGGGACCGATACAACTGTCTGATGGTACTCTCGTTCCCGGATGGATTGTTTACCTTGACGACTTGACGGCCTCAAAGGTGCCCGAGATGTATGAGCAGCTTTCAAAAAGATTTAGTCGATGACGCGCCAGTACAAGACGAGAACGGTTAGATCGATTTTTTGATCGCTGCCACAGCCTTTTCTGCTGTTCGAATTGCCCCATCAAAAAAGCCTGGCCACACATCGGCCATCTCTGTACCTGCCCAGTGGATACGTCCGACCGGTTCGGTCAGAGCCTGGCCAAAGGTCGTCCACACTCCAGGTGGCATGAAGGCTGCATAGCCCCCTCCTGTCCATGACTCACTGGGCCAGTCCATTTCGTCGTATGTCGCTGGGGATAGTGCTTCGTCACCAAAAAACAACGCTAGATCCGCCAGCACCGCAGTCCGACGCTGCTCATCGTTGAGAGACCGCCAGTCCTTGTAGCGATCACCGGCTACAAAGGCGGCGATGAGCCCGCTACCGATTTCCGGATCGGAACTGTCAGCGCAGAGTTCGATCGTCTTGCAGTTACCCAGTGCGATTCCAGATAGTCCCGTATCACGCCAAAATGGATGATTGTAGGAAACATGGATTTTCGCACAGCTACCCATTGGCACCCTCTGCGTCAGCTGTTGTCTCAATGGAGGCAACGCAGGGGTGTAGTGAATTCTGCCCGCGAGATGAGGGGGCATTGCAACGATGACGAACTTGCCCCTGTATCTGCCTTTGGCCGTCTCCACATCCACGCCAGTATCATCCTGATGAATAGCGTGGGCCGGTTCACCTAAACGGATCTTACCCTCTAACTCGGCAGCGATCAGCGGCGGGATCTGCCCCGCGCCGCCATGTATCAATTCCGCTTCCGGATGAGCAGCTTGAGGGGCGCAGTTTTGACCCCAAAGGACGTGCAGTAAGGATACCTGGCTCGGTTCGGCGGGACCCAGGAAACCAACGGCACGAGCCATGTAGGAGAAGTACCAATTCCCGAAGGCCGTCGTGGTATTGTCTGCAATCCAGTCAGCGAATGTTCTACTATCAAGCTTTTTGTTCTCTTCGTCTGGAATTGGATGACCTGGAGGAAACGCATTACACAGCGCCTCAAAGCGCTTCCAACCCTCCATCGCATCCTGCCAATCTTCTTCACTTACACCCGGTGCATCACCCTCTGGGAAGCCTTGAAAGAAACCGTTGAACTCGTAGCGCTTGCCGTCGTACATGAGGACGCTCTTTCCTGTTGCAGGAGATGGAAAGCGTCGCATTCCATACTCATCGAGAAGAGCGAGAAACCGATGCTGAGTAGGCCCTACCCATTGCCCACCCCGATCGATCCAATTCCCAGATGGTATCTGGTCGCGGTGCATTCGGCCGCCGATGCGCTCTCTCGCTTCGATCACAAGTACTTTGTGCCCCGCGCGATGTAGGTCGCGAGCAGCCACCAGGCCGGATATTCCCGCACCGATGACAATACAATCGAGTGTAGCGTCTGCTTGTTGAGTCATAAAGTCCAGTTCCCCATGGGTTTATTGGCGGCAATCTACGGCTGAAGAATGCTGAAAATGTATCATTCTATCCCGTACTGTCCTTTTGATCTTATTCTTGGTTACTTGACGTTGGGTCGTTACCACCACTTACTCTAGCTGTTCAACATAAAGAACAGCGTTGTTCAATCACACGTTGATGATGTTGTGGATATTTGACATCGGGTTCGTGACACCACCGTCGTTTACCGATGGACTACCAACAGAGAATCAGATGCTAAGAATGACAGTGATGGTATAGACGGCTCTCACCGTATCCATGTGCACGTATTCTCATTACAGATGGTCGCACGGTGTATGGTAAATGGTCGGTTTACGCTGATGTATTTCAAATCTGGTTATCATAAAGATCCATGAGATCACAACTTCATCTTTTCGCAGCGTTATGCATGTTTCTTCTCGTCACAACGGCTAGCGCTCAACGATCATTCACGCCCTATCCAATCATCTTTGTGCATGGATTATTGGGTAGTGACAAAACATGGACTGATGCTACCTCGGCCTTTTCATCGATTTACGGCGACTATGTGCCGACGCGGCAGGATGATATTGGGACAGTGATTCATGCTATGCTCAACCGGTACAAGAACAGCACGAATGTATTCGGGTCAGATGGAGTACCTGGGACCGCCGATGACGATGTGTTTGTAAATCCAAAGCTTCCTTTATCCTCAGGGGTATATACTGTCAACTTCGAAACTTCATGGAATGAAGACCCAAAGAATCCGGTAATCTTCCCGAATACCAATCATTGGATCATAGCACGAGAGTCACAAAGCAATCAGTCGGCCGTTGTCAAGCAGGGCTACGCACTAAAGCAGAGTATCCAACTTGTTTTAAATGCGACTGGTGCCAAGAAGGTCATTCTTGTTGGCCATTCTATGGGTGGTATAGCCATTCGAGAGTACCTGCAGCGTCATCATAATGGGAAACCGCGATGGTGGGTCGATCCCACATCTGACGATGGACATTGTGTTGCCAAGGTGGTCACAATCTCTTCTCCGCATCTCGGGTCAGACGTTTTGAAGTGGATCCCTATCCGTGATAGGCAATCCGAAGAGACACCTCAGGTATTACCATCAATCGTAAATACAAGCTGTGAGGCCATCAGAGATCTCCGGATAACGTATGCATCCGGTACTCAATGGGAAGGGGTGTATCTGTTTGGTGGCAGAGAGTCTGGATTAAACACCAACTGGCTGTTGAGCGGATGGCATAATGCCGACGTTGACTGTAACGGACGAGAAGACGATGTTGTGGAGGGAATACATCCCAGCCTGAAAGGCAAGCACCCACTTCCAGTAAATGTCCGATATACCTATATCGCTGCTCGCTTTGGACTATTCTCTGGTGACTTACTCGTCGACTTTGACCGACAGTACTTGGCTGCCGATTCGGGTTACTTCTGGCCAAAAGGCTGCGCTGATACTATTCAATCTGGTCGAGATCATTGGACAGTTGTTTCCGACATTCCTCAGTTGGTGAGGGGTTTGGATGAACCAGCTTCAACGTCAAATGCGTATGAGATCGGCATCGGAATGAGATACCACGGGGTAATCACGGTACAGCCCGGAGGAGGAGTAGAGGACATCGATGTATTCACGTTGCCATTGGACACAGCGGTTCTGGCGACGTCGACGCTTCGATTCAACATAAGTGATACCGCCGTAATGAATCGTACTCTTACCTGGACGATATGTTCGTCGCGAGGTGATATGGTGCGGCAGTTGCAAACTGATCCAACAAGGAAACAGCTAACGTTCGAGCTGAAGCAAGGGGAGATTGCCACGCTGGGTAAAGCACTTTACCTGTCCGTTTCTGGTCAGGCAGCAGCAGTGGAATGGAAGCATCCATATGCATTCGTCGTTGACCGTATCAGCTCCACGCGCTCTGCACCCAAGATTCGAGGGCTTATCGACACCACCATTACGAATACCGACACTTTATTTGACTCGTTTAGTGTTGACTATGACAACGACAATGAACTTGATTTCTCGGTCACATCATCAGATTCAACGTTGATTTCACCTGACAATGTCTCAATCGTAGGTAGCGGCTCTCAATGGACTATGAAGATCGTTCCTCTTGCAAATGCCGTTGGTACGGTGCGTGTGCGAGTGACGTGCTCTGATGAACTTCTCTCAGCTAAGCTGGAAGATTATGACATAACATTGATCCGAGATACGGTAGTGAGAGGGTCACCAGTGATATATGGACTTCGCGATGCT
Organism: uncultured Melioribacter sp.; assembly: GCA_964393485.1. GTDB lineage: Bacteria > Bacteroidota > Ignavibacteria > Kapaibacteriales > Kapaibacteriaceae > UBA10438. Next base: position 10,806 of record CAYMTW010000045.1, read on the forward strand.
ACGATAAAAAACACGGATACACTGGTCGATGAATTCCGTGTTGCGTATGATGCTGCCGACCAACTCAAGTGGAGTGTTATCTCTATGGATACTTCATTGATCTCTTCGTCGAACCTAACATTGCTAGGAGAAGATCGACGTCTGGCTTTACAGATTGTGCCAAATCCAGGCAGCGTTGGTTCTGCTGAGATACACGTCGTCTGCAATGACTCAATGTTCACGTCAAAGTCGACATTTCGTGTCACTGTCGTCCAGGATTCTTTACCCAGCCGTACGCCGGTGATCTCGAGCATGGTTGATACGACCATAACAACGTCTGACACGCTTATGCAGGATGTGCGCGTCGATTATGAAGACCCAGAAGAATTGCAATGGACAGCAACCTCTCTCAACACCGACGTGATTCCATCGTCAAACATTTCATTCGTACAGGGAGGAGAGGTAAACGTTCTGCGTGTTGTACCGCTCAATACGGTGACAGGATCAGCGTCCATTCGTGTTACGTGCAGGGACTCCACACATTCTGCATCTGCCGTGATACATGTTGTTGTTGTCGATGATACGGTAACATCAGTCAATCACTGGGTTCCATGTCCTGGTCCCGCAATGAGCGTACGGCCGATACCTGCGATACATGACGAAGTATCCGTCGTTCTCCATGTTCAAGATGAGCGCGCATACGAGATCGCTATTATAGATTATTCCGGTCGGACGGTAGCGACACAGCCAATCGCCACTGATGCGTCCAGCAATCTATCCTACACCATCAACACCTCGTCACTTCCATCTGGTGGGTATCGCCTTCATCTGCGCACAAACCGTGGAGTCCATGTTGCTCCGATGGTCGTTGTACGTTGATTGTCTAACCTCAGCACCACATAGTGTGGCCATTGGCCAGCACATCATTTGATCTGCAGCAATATTCGAAAGATATGACTGCCATTTCGGTTAGTCCCAAATCGTAACGATCCGAGAGTCGTGCACAGAACCCCCGCTAGTTAACAACCGCTACGTACTGATCCACAGCCGACAGCACGTGGCTCAAGGACAACCTCAGTATGCCGCAGATCAGTCAGTATCGCAGCAGTGTGGTCACATGCGTGCCTGTAAGAGCAACGTGCACGTCTGCATGATGGGAGTCCAGTAGCCGTCCTATCGGTCGTTGCAACGTGAGTCTGACCGTGTTGTCAGATTGAAGGGGGCTTGCACATACATCGGTGAAGTCGATGACAGAACCAAGATCATCTGAGAACGCCTTGTAAAACGCTTCCTTCGCAGAGAAGAGAATCGTTGCTCCAACGGCCGATGAGAACCACGTCCGTTCTTCATGTCTGGCGCATACGTCCAGTACTGCGTCGACAAGATGATCAGACACAACTGATTCAACATCGACGCCTATTCTCGTGCACGATGATCGATCTGCTATGGCTGCGCAGGCAACTTCTGTGCTGTGCGAGATCGAGCCGTATACCCCAGATGGCCAATCCGGCAGTCCTCGGACATTGCGGCCAATGTCATAACTAACGCCTGTTCGCCGCAGGATAGCTGCGCGCGCGCAGAGGCGTCCGGCTACATACTCGCGTTGTCGTGCTGCCGTAGCTGAGATCAGGTCTTCAGGTATAGGGACATTGGAGAGATAAATGTCGATCTCGGAAACAGGAAGTGCAACGACAACCACGTCGTTGCACTTCTTGAACACGATATCGCGAAATGGTAGGGTCACTTAAACGAAGAACCCCTGGCTTTTGAGATACGCCACGTAGGTTGCAACCCAGCGAGGATAGAAGCCGACGATGTCGACACCCTTTGTACGGAGATATGCGACCGTCTTCACGTGCTCTACCGGAATCGTTGGATGTGAAAGGTCACCGGTGTAGAAATCTTTGATCTGCGACAGGCCATTGCTATTGTCGATGGAATCAAGCCGTCGTTGCCACTGACGCCAATCCTCTTCCGCAACCTCTATTCCTTGCGCTACCAAGAGACAAAAGAACTCGCTCCAGGAGATAGTATTGGGGTTTGACAGGTTCGCCACAAAGAGCGATGTCGGTGCTTCAACCGTCAGCGCAGCTATGGAGTGTGCGAGAACATCAACCGGGGTCATTTCAATAACCTGAGGCATATCCGGATATGCTCCCAGCTCCCAGCATCCTTTCGTGAACATCCAGAAGTGATTGTTCTGATAGTTGCTGTACCCGGTTGCAGAGTCACCGGTGATGTTACCAGCGCGTGCAATAACTGCAGACAGGCCATATTCCTGTGCACAGGCTGCGATGATCTGCTCTGCGGTCCATTTCGAAAGGATGTACCCGTTATCGGTTGCCGGTCGATTATCAATAATCTCCTCCTTGGAGACGTCGATTCCACTGATAGCACTAGCAACAGACTCCGTAGAGACAAAGCAGAACTGCTTGCGTTTTGACGTGAGTGCAAACTCTAGCAGGGTTCTCGTACTGTCCACGTTGGCCGCTTTCATAGTCTGGTAACTATGCAGGTGGTGAACAAAGGCGCCGCAATGAAGGACAGCTTCGACACGAGCGGCGAGCCCCATGAACACGGTCTCATCAAGTCCAAGTCGAGGCTCCGCGAGGTCCCCACAGACAATCTCCACGCGATCCATATCTACAGTGATCCCAGCCTGTGCAGCGCTGTTTTGCAACTGGGCGACTCCATCTTCTGCTGACGCAGCACGCAGTAGGCAAACGACATGTTCGCAGCGTTGAGTGAGTTCGCGAAGGAGGTATACACCGAGAAAGCCCCTTGCACCTGTGAGAAGAACAGATCTTGGTGAGTGTGATAACGTGCTGGCGTCTGCGGGGTTCTTCACGATAACCGGTTGGTGAGCGTCGCGCACAGCAAGTTCTATCGCGTTCACTTCGTAGCCACGCGCAAGTGCCTCAATCGTGGGCGCCGCATAGAATGACGTAATGCTCACACTGAGGTCAAGTCGCCGCTTAAGCTCTGAGATCATTCGCACGGCAAGCAATGAGTTGCCGCCAACGCGGAAGAAACTCGTATCACGGTCGATCCCGCGGAACTTGAGGAGCTCCTCCCAAATGTCGGCGATCTGGCGCTCAAGTCCGTCATGCGGCGGGTTGGTTGAAGCCGCGCCGGATACTTCCGGAAGAGCCTTGCGATCAATCTTTCCGCTTGGTGATGCGGGTATCTCATCCACGCGAACAAAGAACGTGGGTACCATATACTCAGGCAGAGATAATGCCACATGTGCACGTAAACCCTCTGTGGTAAGCTCCCGCTCGGCCCGGTAGTAGGCCGCGAGATACTTCGCATCTCCCTCTCCCTTTACTGCACATACGACTTGCAGAATGCCCGGCGCCTTTTCCAGACAACCTTCAATCTCACCAAGCTCGATTCGGAAGCCCCGTAGCTTTATCTGCGAATCGTTGCGACCAAAGAACTCAATCGTTCCGTCCGGAAGAAACCGGCCGAGGTCCCCCGAAGAATACATCAATGCATAGGTTGATGCTGAGAAAGAATCGATGATGAAACGTTCTATAGTTGTTTCCGGACGATTCAGATATCCACGGGCCATATTCCGTCCGCCAATGCAGATCTCGCCTATTGCCCCCTCAGGTACCGGCTGACGAAGACTATTGAGAATGTACATCGAATAGCCTGGAAGGGTTCTTCCAATGACGCGATGATTCGATCCGGGCGGGATGTGTCCACCAGATGACATAACGGTGGTCTCCGTAGGACCATACAGCGTGAAGAGGCGTGTATGCTCCGACCAATACTTGGCGGTTTGCTCTTCCAGCACGTCTCCTCCGTAGCCAAGGATCTTCATCGACGGAATGGGCTCACGTGGCATGTTCTGCAGGATTACCGGAGCGATCATCGTGTGCGTAACCTTCTCCTTACAAAGTGTTGCATGCATGAGCATCGGATCTTTCATTCCCTCTTCAGAGATCACGACGAGAGCCCCACCCATGAGCAAACAGGAGAAGATCTGGAGCACGCTTGCGTCGAAATTCATTGATGCGCCGAGCGTGCCAGTCGATGTGTCGTCATACTCAAGAGGACCACTTGCTCCAACAATCAACCGAACAACAGAATGGTGCTCTATCATCACTCCCTTCGGAAGTCCGGTCGATCCAGAGGTGTGAATGATATACGCCATCGTCGTTGGATCAACCGTTGGAAGGGGGCTACGTGGGGCATCGTGGAGCGTCACCGGATCCACATACGTAAGATGGTGGAGGTCCATTGCCATCAGCTTATCACGTGATGAGACGTCGCATACCACGGTCTGAACGGCAGCATTCTTCACAAAGTACTGCACACGATCTACGGGATAGCTTGCATCCAGCGGAACGTAGGCACAACCGGTCTTGAGAATACCCATCAGGGAAGCGATAAGCATTTCACTTTTCTGCAGACTCAGCCCGATCCGATCGCCAGGCTTCACATGGTGAAGCAACCCGGATGCGATGCCGTTGCTGAGGTCGTCCAGCTCACGGTATGTCAACCGCCGATCCTCAAAGATGACAGCGATGTTATCTGGGTAGGTGGCGACCATTTGTGCGAAGCGTTCGGGGATCGATTGATCTGGCAGGTCAATGTGCGGTCCGACAGCCATCGACATCACACGGTTGAGTTGGGAATCGGGCATGTAGGAGAGGTCACAGATCCGTGTGTCAGTACCCCTGGCTGCCGATGCAACGAGTGTCGAAAACACCTCGATGAAGTTGGCAACACTCTCAGCGCGGAAGAGCGATGCGTCGTATTCAATGCGACCTTCGATTCCACCATCCAGTGCCTGATAAAAGATGCCCGTGATATCAGACTTTGATGTTTTTGACGGCAACTCTTCGGCTTTGTACGAACCTGCTCCAATAGACCCCTCCAAGCCGATACCATTCTGAAGGCTAAACGTCACGTTGATCTTTTCGAGGCCATTGACGTCGGAATCGTGCGGACTGGCGAGGAAATGCTCCTTGTCCTCGAGCATTTGCTGGTGAACGGCCGTGATGAGATCGTGGAGGGATTTCTTTGGATCAATCGACTGGGTCAGAATACCCATCGAAACGAACATTCCATAAATCGACTCACTTCCGGAGATGTCACGTCCGGCATACGGATAGGTACAGACAAGATCCTGCTTTCCACAAAGGCGCCAGATCCAGGTGAGATACAATGCAAACAGCACCGGTGGGAGGGTGAATGAATGTTTGTCTGCGTAGGCTTTGAGAGACTCCACAGTCCGAGCGTCAATGCGAACGGGGATCCATGCATTTGAATCCGGAACGCGCTGGCGCTTGTCGAATGGTAACTCAGTATAGGCGTCAAGACTTCGGAGCTTCGTTTGCCAGTACTGTTTTGATCCTCTGTAATCTTCGCTCCGAATGAGATCGTTTGACCATACGTGATAGTCAGTCCATGTGATTCGATCAGGGATCGACTCACCACGATACCGAAGGGTGAGTTCGTCGAGAAAAAGGTTGAGTGACCATCCATCAAAGATGGCATGGTGGACATTCATCAGAATTGATGAGCCATCGCCAGGCGTACAGATGATTTCCGCGGTCCAAAGAGGCGCCGTTCCAAGATCAAACACATGACCACGCAACTCTTGGGCTCGAAGCTCGATCTGTTCCCGCGTTCCGTCGATAAT
>CAYMTW010000046.1:0-16126 GCA_964393485.1 uncultured Melioribacter sp.
GCCCCATGAACTACGTCAACCTCGGACGCACCGGACTCAAGGTTTCGCAGCTGTGCCTCGGCACCATGAATTTCGGTTACTGGATCGAAGAGCAGGAATCCTTTCCTGTGATGAGTCGTGCACTGGAGCACGGAATCAACTTCTTTGATACGGCCAATGTCTATGGCTGGGACAAAGGCAAGGGGCGCACCGAAGAAGTGATCGGCAACTGGCTGGCGCAGGATTCCTCACGCCGGGAAAAGATCGTGCTTGCAACAAAGCTCTACGGCCAGATGGGGGACGGTGTCAACGACCGCGGCTGTTCGGCCTACCACATCAAGAAAGCCTGTGAAGATTCGCTGCGTCGGCTGAAGACAGACCACATTGACCTGTATCAGATGCACCACATAGATCGTTCAACACCATGGGACGAAGTTTGGCAGGCTATGGAGCAGCTGGTTCGTGAGGGCAAGATCCTTTACATAGGATCCAGCAACTTTGCCGCATGGAACATGGCACAGGCCAATGAGCTGGCTAAGCAGCGGCACTTTCTTGGCCTGGTCAGCGAACAGAGCGTGTACTCGCTTCGCAACCGTCACATCGAGCTTGAAGTTATTCCCGCGGCCAAAGCCTACGGCATGGCTATTCTACCATGGAGTCCGCTTGGAGGGGGCTTGCTCGCCGGCATCTTCTCGAAGTCTGACACCCTGCGTCGCAAGCGTCCCCAGCTGATCGAGTCTGCCGAGAAACTCCGTCCGCAGGTGGAGCAGTACGAAGCCCTGTGTGCGAAGATCGGCCTCGATTGTGCCGACGTAGCAATCGCCTGGCTGCTTCAGCGTGATGGCGTAACGAGCCCCATCATTGGCCCGCGCACCGTCGAGCAACTTGATGCCAACGTCGCCTCAATGAACATTACGCTCGACGCAGATACGCTTGCCGAACTAGATCGTATCTGGCCGGGTCCAGGAAATCAAGCGCCGGAGGCGTACGCGTGGTGAGTGCGCTTCGCGCGGGTTTGAGGTTACTGGTTGCAGGTTTCAGGTGGGAGCATTCAGGGATTCAGAACTGCCGGCAGCAGAATCACAACCGCGATAGCAGTCCGAATCAAGTGACCGCATATGCGATCAGGCTCCAGCTGAAACCTGAAACCTACCTACAGCCTAAACCTCAGAAACGCCACATTGGCCGAGAGCACCGGGAGACGGTCTGTGAAGAGCGATGTAAGATCAAGTGTCGAGACGCCCATTTCCCAATAGCCACCCAGCATGGACAGGGTGATCGTGCCGGGGATGAAGATATCCATACCATCACCGGAGCCAACGCCAGTGCCGATCGTCAGCCAGACAAATGGCCGGTAGGAGATGCCTGCCGTAGCAAAGAGGTTACGGGGGTTGGTGCCTACATCGCTCAGAGGTGCCGTCATATCGAAGCCGGCGCTGAGGCGATAGCCGATGTTGAACGAGCCACCAAGGCGCATACGGGTGGGCAGCATGACGCGGGTCTCTACCAAGCCTGACCAGACGAAGTAGTTTCCGTCACCAGAGAGCTTTGGGGCTTGTTCGAACAGGTTGTAGTTGCCGAATCCTGTCGTGCCCAGACCATTGACGATCGTGTCAGCTGCAGAAAAGACATTGCCATCGTAGCGCATCTCCCCAATGTCAATCACGGACACGCCAAGCGAAAACGATGAGCTCTTATAGGTCAGACCGATGTCAGCCCCATAGCCTTGACCGATAGGAACCAGTGTGGTACCAACTTTGGCGGACGGGGTCGTTGCCTTGCCATAGTCGATCAGAAACCACGGACTCAGAGCACTGTAAGCCGTGAATTCACCGTCGCCGGCCTTGGCATCGAGAAACGCGAACGACTGCAGGAGTTTACCGGTGGCGCCCATACAGAGTCTCCAACCGTCTCCGATCACAAGTGGTAAGCCGTAGGAGAAAGAGAACTCTCGCGCCCACGACATCGACAGGCGGGTACCATCAAAGAGCTGGGAGAACAGCTGCGGTTGACGAGCCACTCCGATCGTGTCACCGCGCCAGTTTGTGTAGGATGAATCGAAGTACTCAGCGCGACGTCCCTGGAAGATGATCTCCGAAGCACCCTTGTTGAGGATGAACGAACCGCTGAGTCGTTCGCGCGCAGTGATGGCAAAACCGCCGTACTTTCTTGACTGATAGGAAACGCCGAAGAGCAAAGCATCGGCATTGAATCGCAGGCCACGGTTGGCGAACTCCTGTGCAGCGCGCAATTGATCGGCGGGTGTGAAGGACGTGGCCGATTCACGCTGGAGGATCAGATCAAGAACCTGCGGCTTGGTCATTGCATCGCTTCGAATACTGGCTCCAACCTGGCCGAAACCGATAGCAATCGGCTTGCTGCCTCGTTCTACACCAACACTCAGAGGTGTTGACACGCGATACAGGTCGAAACTCGGCGAGAATCCGAGGTTTGCCGGGTTGATCGACACACATTGGTAATCGGTGACCACAGAGGTTACAAATGCTGCATGACCAACGCGGCCAAGGTCCATCATCTCCGTCTGGCCTTGTGCGACAATCGTGCACAGCCACAATATGGCAGGAAGGATGAGCGGCCGTTTGTGCGTGTACTGCATAGGTAACTGGTCAGAGTCTTTACGAAACAAGAGTGTGGACCCATTCTGCGATTCGTATTGCCTCGGCCCCTTGGTCGAGACTTACAGCGACGGGTGCATTGGAACGAATGCTCTCGATAAACGACCGCTGCTCTTCAAAGATGGCATTACCCGGGGTAACCTCGGGCGTTTCATGAACAATGATGCGGTCACCATGCTGCGTTGACACCTCGCCCAAGGCCTTCTGATTCGATGTGTCCAGCTCAGATCGGTCCTGTAGGAGATACATCTCAATAGCACCAGCGGCCAGATCCAATGATACGTACCGGTCGCGCTGAAAGATCCGAAGCTTTCGCATCGGTGAGGCGGTGATGCGTGATGCCGTCACATTGGCAACACACCCATTGGCAAACGTTAGACGTGCATTGCAGATGTCGATCGTATCGGTAAGAACGTTCACGCCCGTGGCTTGGACATCCGTCACCGTGGACCCTGTGAGCGATAACAGAAGATCGATATCATGGATCATTAAGTCATGGATCACGCTTACGTCGATTGCACGTGGTTTGAAGGGGGCTAGGCGGTGCACTTCAATGAACAGCGGCTCAACAGGCATCATGGCGAGCGCGCGCACAGCCGGGTTGAACCGTTCGACGTGGCCCACTTGTATCACCCGATCACTGGCAGCAGCAAGCTCGAGTAACCTCTGCGCCTGCTCGTAGGTTGCCGTGGCAGGTTTCTCAACAAAGCAGTGGAAGCCCCGTGCAAGGCACTCCTGCACCACGGAGAAATGCGTTGATGTCGGCGAGGACACGATCACGGCATCAACGTTCGGCATGTCAGCCAACGTAGCATACCAAGTGGTCCCATGAAGCTCGGCGATCTGGCGGCCGCGTTCGGCATCCGGATCAACGATCGCCGCAAGTGTTACTCCCTCGTGTTGGGTGAGAAGCTTAGCATGAATGGATCCGAGATGACCGGTGCCGATGACGGAAATGCGCATGTGTTGTAGTGCGAAGATGAAACTCAGGAGGAAGCGCCCCGCGGGTGGGCGCGTTTATAGGCTTCTTTGAGACGCTCGACGCTGACGTGGGTATAGATCTGAGTGGTTGATAGTGAGGAGTGTCCCAACATATCAGAAACGGCCGTGAGATCAGCCCCATTATCAAGCAGATGCGTGGCGAACGAATGGCGCAGAACGTGTGGGCTTTTACGTCGTGATTCCGTGATTGGCCCCAGGGCGCGGCGGACGATCCGCCAGGCCGAGGAGGCAGACAACCGACCGCCACGATCACCAAGAAAGAGCGCTACCTCATCGGGTGAGGGCGTGAGCTCGTGACGCCGGGCACGATATTCGTCGATCGCTGCAATTGTCTCTGCCGTCAGCGGCACTACGCGCTGCTTTGCCCCCTTGCCGAGAACACGCAGGGTTCTGGAACTGGCATCCAACTGATCTGCGTTAACGGCCAGGGCCTCATGGATCCGCAATCCGGAGCCATAGAGTAACTCACACAGGGCTTTGTCACGAAGCCCCTTCGCCGTGCCCGTATCGAAATTATCCCAAAGGCGTTCCGCTTCGTTCACATTAATGAACGACGGCAGCGGGCGAGACGTCTTTGGCGATGCGAGCAGCGCTGCTGGATTGCGCTCAATGATTCCGCTGCGGAGCAGAAAGCGGAACAGGCTGCGAACAGCCGCCAGCTTCAGGCGGATCGAGGTTTTTCCAAGTCCCTTGTCATGCAGCCAGCCGAGAAACGGACGGACATCTGCTTCGGTGATGTCCTCGACCGGTGGAAGCGGATCGCTGAACTCTGCCAGATACAGACAGAACTGATCGAGTGCGGTGGCATAAGTCAGGGTGGTGTGCCGGCTTGCCGACTTTTCCACATCCAGTGTGGAAAGAAACGTCCGGATGGCGCTTTGCAGGTCCATGAAACCAAACATACGATATATTTGTAAGTCTAAACGTAACACCATGTTGCACATCAGAAACTATATCGGCGGACGCTACTGCGAACCCGCTTCGGGGCTGTGGATAGAGAACATCAATCCATCCACAGGCGAGGTAGCCTCGCTTATAGCCCGTAGTGATGCGCGCGATGTCGAAGCGGCCGTTGAACATGCCCGGGCGGCGTTCCCGGATTGGTCGGCTATGCCGGCGAAGGGTCGTTCGGAGATTCTCCTGCGCATCAGCCAGCGCATCAAGGACCATCTAGAAGACCTTGCTCTGGCTGAATCCAACGATCAAGGAAAGCCCCTCTGGCTCTCACGAAGTGTTGATATTCCGCGGGCCGTGGACAACATGGCCTTCTTTGCTACCGAGATCCTGCACACGCATACAGATGCGCATCAGACCGACGAGCATGTGATCAACTTCACGGTGCGCAGGCCCCTTGGCGTGGTCGGCTGCATCTCGCCGTGGAATCTGCCGCTCTATCTCTTCACGTGGAAGATCGCCCCAGCCCTGGCCGCGGGCAACACGGTGGTGGCCAAGCCTAGTGAGCTGACGCCGATGACGGCGTTTCTACTGGCACAGATCTGCATGGATGCCGGACTTCCACCCGGTGTCCTCAACATCCTGCATGGATACGGTCCTGAATGCGGTCAGGCCATCGTGGAACATCCCGACGTCAAAGCCATTTCGTTTACCGGAGGCACGGCGACTGGTAAAATGATCGCCGCCACGGCGGCTCCGATGTTTAAGAAGCTCTCGCTTGAGCTTGGCGGAAAGAACCCGACAATCGTCTTTGACGACGTCAGTATTGCCTCAACAGCGCGTAGTGTGGCCCGTGCTGCATTCACCAATCAAGGAGAAATCTGCCTGTGTGGTTCGCGGATCTTTGTACAACGAGGAATCTTTGACGAATTCCAGACCGCACTGATCGAGGAAACACGTCGGTTTGTTGTAGGTGATCCGCTAGAGCCGGACACCCGCACCGGTGCTGTGGTCAACGCCGCACACATGGAGAAGATCCTTGGATACATCGACCTCGCCAAGCAGGAAGGGGGCATGATTCTTGTTGGTGGTAAGCGTGTGCATGTTGGCGGACGCTGCCAGGGCGGGTTCTTTGTCGAGCCCACGCTCATCGGTGGACTGCCGCAGGCGTGCCGCGTCAATCGGGAAGAGATCTTTGGTCCGGTAGCAACGATCATTCCCTTCGATACGGAAGAAGAGGTAGTGGCGATGGCCAATGATACGATGTACGGTCTGGCGGCCACGATCTGGACTTCAAACGTGCATCGAGCCCATCGAACGGCGCAGCGTCTTGATTCGGGTATCGTGTGGGTCAATACGTGGCTACTGCGCGATCTGAGGACGCCGTTTGGAGGAATGAAGCAGAGTGGCGTGGGCCGCGAGGGGGGAACCGAGGCCTTACGCTTTTTTACAGAACCAAAAAACATTTGTGTTCAGATCGAACCGTAACAGCAGCAAGCAGAGGAATGGAAAAGATCGTTATCAATTCTGACCGGGCTCCCGAGCCCGTCGGTGCCTATCCACATGCGCGCCGGGTTGGCACCATGCTCTACCTCAGCGGCGTTGGCCCGCGCGAACGCGGCACAAAGGTCATTCCCGGCGTCACGCTGGGTCCAGACGGATCGATCGTGACCTACGACATTGAAGCCCAGACCCTTAGTGTGTTCCGAAACATCAGGTACATTATCGAGGATGCAGGTTCCAGATGGGAGAACATCATCGACGTACAGGTGTATCTAACGAATATGAAAACTGACTTTCCGACATTCAACCGACTCTATGCCGAGCACTTTGCCGGAGTCGATGCCTGTCGTACGACGATCGAGATCGGGGCACTTCCGACGCCGATCGCCGTCGAGCTGAAGGTGGTTGCGACGATATGAGGCTGTGCCGTTCTGCCCTTGGATTCCTTCTCTTCATTGCGGCGACGTGCGGAGTCATGGCGCAATGGCGTATCTCCTACATCATCCCTGACATTGGTGCTCCGGGTATGGGTACGGTCGTTGAGATCCTTGCACCATTCAATCTCACAGGCAACTTCGGTACTGACGGTACGTATCTCAACAATCCTGGAGACAAGGTGCGGGTGGAATGCGCCCGTCCGGCCGATGCGGCCCGGTTGATCTTTGGTCCTGTCAACGTCAGTTGGAGTGGACGCTTGATCGCGACCGTTGCGTTTGTGCATCCAGATGTGAAACCCAACGATCATGACTGGACGAAACTTCGATCTGAGTTCCGCGTGCCGATCCGTGTGGTTGTGAACAACTTCGCATCCGTCGTCGACACGTTCTACATCGTAAAACCATGGCCGCTCGGAAATGTGTCTTCAATCCCCGAGCGAATCCTGGGTCAGGGGGCTCTGGGGCGCCGTTCACGTCGCGGTGCCATGATCGTCGATTCATTACTTCTTGCAGCGTCCGCGACATATCAGGTCTCGACAAATGACTGTGATCCTGCTACCGGTGGTAACCAAGGATATTTGCCATTTGTTCTCCTCTCTTCGGGACGCATTGGTGCGCCTCGCGTCGGGGACAGCATTGCCACCGAGATCACCGTCAGCGGTGCGGGAGTACGGGGAGGTCCCGGTGGCGGCGGTGGAGCCGGGGCGTATGCCAATCTCAACTTCAACGGCCAGTCCGGCACGGACGGAGGCGACGGGTACACCGGGGGCGGTCCGGGCGGTTACAATCTCACCCGCCAGAAGAAGAAGCCGGGCGTAGGTTCCGGTGGTGAACTACCCGCATTGTCATCCAACACGTACGGATCTCCTTCACTGAACGGTACTCTGGGCGGTGAATCGACCGTTTCGTACGAGAATGCCGGTGGAGGTACAGGCCATCCATTCGGTTCGAGTGGCATCGGCTGTGTCGAACGTACCGGATGTCTTCCGGTGGGCGGTGCCGGTGGCGGTTCGGGCTCTCAAGAGGGGCGCCGGGGCGGTGCCGGTGGGTATGCCAGTGCGGGGGAGACCGAAGCAACATTCAACAACGGCGGCGGTCTGGTTGGCAATGTCAATCTGGTGCCGCTTGCCGGCGGAAGTGGCGGTGCAGGCGGAAATCCTGATGCCACACGGCCGATCGCTGCCAGTGGCGGTGGGGGTGGCGGCGCCATCAGCATTCACGCCGGAGAGTTGTCAAACATCCGCATCACTGCTCGCGGCGGAGTTCCAACACGTCAGGATCTTCAGGGTGGCTGTGGTTCCGGTGGTGGCGTTATTGCCGGTGCACGCGCCATAGACAACGTTATTCAGACGATCAGCGCAGGTGTTGAGGGAGGACTTGATGCCACTGGTACGGGTGCGGCGCGGCACCTGACAGGCGGTGCCGGACGACTTCGGATCGACGGTCCGCTGCGGGGCCCAACGGCTGGTTGGATCGGTGTCTCAATGGACCTCACCACGATTTCACGGGGCCAGGTTACTCTTGCCGGTACGAAGAACAGCGATGGCGTGCATGTCTGGCTACGAACCTCGGGTGGTACATGGAAGCAGGTCGTTGACCCGAATCAGGTGTTCGTTCCTAATGATCGTTGGAGGTATGCGGAATCATGGGCAGGGCAGGACTCCATTGTTTTTGCCGTAGCGGCGGCAAGCGTTCCTCGCCCATCCGCGGCGGCGTTCACGCAACAGCCTGAGCTTGTATTCTCGCAGTCGGCATGGAATGTCATCCGACGTGCCGAAGAACCTCGACTCGAATCCGATACGCTCGTGAACCTGGGACAACGCAGATGTCCCGGGGATACACTGACCGATACGATCATTGTTCGAAATCCGGGGCCAGACACAATACGGCTCACGAGTTCACAGATCGGCCCCTTAGCAGGATTCTCCCTGATCCGACAGCCGTCTGTGCCTGCTGTCCTGGCTCCTGAGCAGACTGCCGAGTACGTTGTTGAGTATGCACCGGTACAGGGTCAGATCGGTCTGCAAAGCACGACACTTCGGGTTGGCTTCAACGATACGCTCAGTCGCACCATACGACTTGTTGCCGACGCAACGCCGGCAACCGTGACGTATTTCTGGAGGGGGCTTCAGCGCGACACCCTCGACATCGGCCGGGTATGTATTGGTCGACCGATCGTTGAGCCCCTTACCATTCGAAAGATCGGCACAGCAGCATTGACCATCACATCGTTCACAACTGCCAGTCCGGCCGTGATGAGCGTCAACGGTAGCACGGCGCCCATTCAGCTTCGAGATCCGATCTCATTTGCCCAGATCACACTGACCTTTGCGGCGAAGCGTACGGGAACCCAGGTTGTTCCGGTGCTTGTCCGATTCCTTGAGTGCACGGACGTTGATACGATATATGTCCGCCACACCGGGGTCGAGTCGCAGGTTACGGTTGTCGGCAACGGACAGTTCGGAGACGTGCGCGTTGGAGACCGACGGGAGGCGATCTTTGAGCTGCGCAACACGGGATCCAGTGAGCTGGACCTGCGAACGCAGCCAACTATCGCTCCGCCCTTCAGTATCGTATCCATTGCGCCTCCGATACCGACCAAGCTCCTGCCGGGAGAATCGCTGATCGTCATTGTGGCCTTCGCACCGATATCCGTCGCGCGATCAACCGCCACGCTGCGATTTACGGCTGATTCATCGGCACTCGCCTGTGCGGGCAGCGTCGATCTGCTCCTTGCCGGTTCGGGTGTGATCTCCGACGTGTCACTATCGTCGAACTCGCTGACCTATCCGCCGACGGCTCCGTGCGACAGCGTGCGTCAGTCGGTCACGGTAACAAACAGGGGAAAGACTGGCTTCAAGCTAATCTGTCCACCGGTGATCAACGGCGTCAATGCATCGTCGTTCCGCTGGTCTTCAGGCCCGCTCAAAGACACGATGCTTGGCCCGGGTGAATCGATCACCTTTGGTATCACGTTCCTTGGAGCACTTGGTCCAGATGGCGTGAAGACCGCGAGCTTCTCGGTGCGAACGGACGATCAGACCATTGGTATCATTACCGTTAGTCTCAATGCACGGCGCGTGTCTGTGGCGCTTTCCGGACCACGCATTGTTGACCTTGGGTCCATCCGCGTTGGCACATCAACCAGTGCGAGCATTCAGTACACCAATGCATCGTCACTGACGCTTCGGGTCGTGTCATCCGCGGTTACGGGGCCCAATCGCATCGGGGTCAATCCGACGCAGTTCACGCTTGATCCCGGGCAGAGCCGTGGTCTGACCTTTACCTACGTTTGTCGTGCGGAAGAGAATGTCGAGGATACGGTTCTCCTGGCTCTTGACCAGCCTTGTGCAGACACGATCGCCATCATTGTCCGGGCAAGAGGCGGCAGTGAGCAGATCAGTTCCTCGCAGAAGATCAACTTCGGTCTCAAGACTGAGTGTGCTAAGGGCCTTGACAGCGTTGCGTATATCAACACTGGCTCGCTTCCGGTGGAACTTGTCAGCGTTGTCGGGCTGAGTGGTCCCGATGCTGCCGCATTCAGGGTCGTGAACCCTGCCTCTGTTACTGCCCAGGTATTGCAGCCGGGTCAACAACGAGTTCTCTATGTTGAGTTTGATCCGAGCTCGGCCACCGACGGCATCAAGGTTGCCTATGTGACGATACGAGCGAAGATCAACGACACGCTCGTCAACGTCATCTGTGAGCTCAAAGGTGAACGCCGCACGTCCTTGTTCATCACACCCTCGAGCATGACGTTTGGACAGGTTAGTATTACGGCTACAAGCTCTCAGAGCCTGATCTTTAGTAACACGGGTGCTGAGCCCCTTGTCATTTCCGACATATCACTCCTAGGGGGTCCTTCAAGTGGATTCCGCGTTCGATCCAATCCAGCACCGCCGATGACCATTCCGGTTGGAGGTGTGTTTGAGATCATCGTGGACTTCGTGCCTAAACAGCAGCAGACGTACATCGACGGCGTGCTCATGAGGCTTGACATGCCCTGCCGTGACACACGGCTGCTGACGCTGAGTGGTTCAGGCCTGGTGATCGTCGATGTTGCCGCTTCGCTGCCGAAGATCGTCGAGTCTCCCGCCAGCCGAAACGTTCGGATACCAATAACGGCCGTCGTCAGCGGTGAAGCGAAGCGGATGGACAGTGCATCGTTTACCTTTGGAATTCGGTACATCTCTTCGATGTTCGCACTCCGCGAGGCGAACGGCGCAACCATCCGTCGTCATGAGGTGATAGGGGGCTTTGCTGAAGTTGAGCTTGAGGTTCCACCTCGGTCGGTTGAATCTGGGGGGAGCACTATTGTTGAACTCCAGGGTGATATGACCATCGGCCCGGTTGATTCCACAGTGATCGCGTTCACGTCTTCGAGGATCACGGCTCCAAACGTCACAGCCCGCCTGACAACTAGTGATGGGTCGCTTGTGGCAACGGTCTGTGAGGCTGGTGGCAAGAGACTGATCACCAGTGCCGGACGTCTTCGACTGGCGGCCCAGCCAAATCCTATGATAAACGATGGTGTGGTTCTGACGGAAACCTATGAGCGCGGCAGACATACACTCACGTTGATCACTATCGATGGAACATCGATCGTGCTTGCCAGTTGGGAGCATGATCCGCTACAGCCGATCACGGAACACTCGTTGCCAACCGATCGTTTCGGTTCCGGATCCTATCAGCTGATACTCGAGACTCCGTCGCGTCGTCGTGTTCTTCCACTCACGGTCATTCGCTAGTATGATGTTGAGCCCCTTCTCGCTTGTCATGGGAGCCCTCATCCTCTTGTCGATGACGGCGCATTCCCAGGACCTCTACGTTGACGAAACCTCGCGTCAGACAATGGTGCTTAAGTATCGTCTCGGGGGATTCCTTCATGGTGTGCAGTCTATCCATCGTGCGGACTTCGGATCACTCCCCGGCGTTTTCTCGTGCTGTCAGTCATTTACCGGTGGCTCGTCATCAGCCTTCTCTGCGGGTGTGTTGACGGACTTCCCGCTGGGGAACTCGTTGCGACTCGAAGCACGCCTGGGCTTCTCCTCACTTTCAGGTGACTTCTCACGAGATGAGAAGATCGGTAATGAGCCGGTGCTTGATGATGGACCTGGTCCGAGACAGACGCGTCGTGATGTGCTTGTCCGTCATGACTTCAGTGCTTCGATACCACTCTTTACGATCGAGCCGTCGGTGCTGTACGGAGTGTCCAATCGCTTCGTTGCACAGGCCGGTCTTCGCCTCGGCATCATGGGAAGTACGAGCTATACGCAGCGTGAAACGCTGGTCTCACCGGAGGGGTATGTCTTTCTGAACGGATCCGCAATTCGTAACCCGTCGCAAGGACCAATACCGTTGGCTGCGGTGCAGCAACTGCACGTCTTGCTGGGCATGCGCTACGATCTTGTCCGCACGAATTCCTACACCATTTCACCCGAGGTGCGCTATGCTCTGCCCCTTGGCAACATCTCCGATGTTCCATGGAGCGTCCATCAGGTGATGGCTGGTGTGAGTGTGCGGTTTGGTATCTATCGTCCGATCGATGCAGTCACTATCCGAGATACGGTCTATAAGCGCGATACGTCATCGATCGTGCGTCGGGGAATCACTGAGCCACGGATTGAGCGCACTGATGTTTCAACAGCAGAGGAAACGCGCCGAGACGGTGATAGCATCTTTGTGACCACGACAATCTCCGAGACCTACCGCAAGGAGCTGCCGGCACCGTTCGATCCGGGTCTGAGCGTACGTATCGTGGCAGGGGGCGATGCTGGCACGGAAGAGAAGCTCACCCGCATGCGCGTAGAAGAGCTCGACGTGATCGAAAACTATCCGATGCTGCCGCAGCTGTTCTTTTCCGAGGGGAATGCTGATCTGTCAAAGACCAAACAGCGGCTGCTTTCTCCAATCGATGCCTCGACGTTCTCGTTGTCAATGCTCACGCGTGACCAGATCGGCGTCTATGCGAATCTGCTCAATGTGATCGGTCAGCGTCTGATGCAGGACCCAACGAGTAAGATCACCGTGGCGGGGTATTGCAGTAATGTGGGCGTTGAGCAAGGAGCTCGTGATCTGTCGCGCTCCCGTGCTGAAGGCGTGAAGTCCTATCTGACATCGGTTTGGCAGGTCGATCCGCAGCGCATTGTCGTCAAAGCTGGGCTGCTGCCCGATCAGCCTGCGAATTCCTCGACTCCTGAAGGTCGTATTGAGAATCAGCGTGTAGAGATCACCGCTTCAGCACCCGAGATCCTTGAGCCGATTGAATTCCGCGATAAGGATCTGATCGTCACTCCACCGGTCATCAGCATTGGTTCCGCGTTGAAGCAGGAAGATGACATCAGCAGCTGGTCACTGATTCTCGAGCAAGCTGGACGTTTGCTCTATACCGCAAAAGGTGACGGTCCGCCGGAGAACGCTTCTTGGGATCCGGCAAAGGCTACAGCTCGTCCACGTAAGAATGACCCGATCGTTGCCAGGATACGAGTTCGGAATGACCGCGGTGAAAGTGCCGATGCATCGGACACGGTGACGGTTGAGTACGTCACGCTGCAGACGATGCGGGCACGCCAGGAGGAGGGCAAGATCGTTGAGCGTTATTCGCTGATCGTGTTCGACTTCAACAGTGCCCAGCTCAACCCGGCCAATCAGCGGACGATGGATCGGGTCAAGGCGCGCATCCAGCCGGAATCAAAGGTTCGTATCGTCGGATACGCCGACAAAACGGGCAACCCCGAATACAACCGCAACCTTGCGCGAAAGCGCTGTCTCGAAGTTCAGAAGGTGTTGGGGCTGTCGGACGATCGTGTGACGCTGGAGCCGGTGGGCTCGGACCGATTGATCTTCGAAAACGAAACACCGGAAGGACGTTCGTATTCTCGTACGGTTCAGATCGAACTCGTCACACCGATCCGCTGAGTTGTATATGCTGCAGGGTTCTGCGCGCCCCTTGCCATTGCTCATCGCTGCACTCCTTCTTGGAGTCTTTGCCTGCACCAAACCCGGTGCGCCGGAGGGAACGCTGCGTGGTGCACGGGGCGGACTCTACTGCGGGGGCATCTACCGTCAGAACGAAACGGGTGAGATCCGTACGCTGGATCCGGCACAGATCAACGACATCACGTCCTCGCATGTGTCGATCAACATCTTCGATCAGCTTGTGCACTTTGATACGGACCTGAACATGGTGCCTGGTCTGGCAAAGCGCTGGTTCGTCTCCGACGATGGTCTTAGCTACACGTACATCCTTCGCTCGAACGCTGTGTTTCACGATGATCCGTGCTTCCCCGATGGCAAGGGGCGAGCAGTCACCGCACGCGATGTGCTGTACACGTTCACACGTATCTGCGACGTGCGTTCCCAGTCGCGCAATGACTCGTATTTCCGTGACAAGGTGGTGGGTGCTACGGAGTACTACCGTTCGACGCAGGAGGCCGCCCGGACGGGTCAGCCACCGCGTGTGCGCGGCGTGCGGGGCTTTGAAGCACCCGACGACACCACGTTTATCATTCGGATGACGAAGCCCTTCGCCCCCTTCGAGTACACGGTTACACAGACGTCCATGGGCATTGTTCCGCGCGAGGCCGTGGAATTTTATGGTAAGGACTTCTTCCAGCATCCCGTGGGGTCGGGGCCGTTTCGGTTTGTGTCATGGACGCCCGATCGTGACCTGGTTGTGAGGCGCAACCCAAAGTACTGGGACGTGGACGAACACGGCAACCGCCTGCCGTATCTCGACGGCATCCGCTTTTCGTTTATCAAGGACGACAAGCTGCAGCTGCTGGAGTTTGCTGCCGGTAATCTTGAAGAGAGCTTCCGCATTCCGAATGAGTTCTTTGCCGACATCGTTGATGAGAATAAGAATCCCAAGGGCAAATGGTCACGGTTTCAACTTCTGCACAAGACCGCTTTGTCAACTCAGTTCTATGGCATGGTCACCACCAAGGACGTCTTCCGTGATCCGCGGGTGAGAAGAGCGATCAACTGCGCCGTCGATCGCAATCGTATCATTCGGTACGTTCTCAAGGGTCAGGCCGCAGGTCCGGCTCACAATGGTCTGGTGCCGCCGTCAATGCCCGGTTATCGCTCTGACAGCGTCATCGGCTACACCTTCAACCCTGCACGCGCCCGTGAGCTCATGGCCCAGGCCGGCTATCCCAACGGTGCGGGCTTCCCGGAGATCACACTTCAGCTCAATGCAGGGGGCGGACGCAATGTATCGATCGCCGAGGCCATTCAGGGCATGCTCAAGGAGCATCTCAACATCAGCATCACGCTGCAGCAGGTGGAGTTTGCCCAGCATCTGTCGGATATCGACAAGGGGAAGGCCCCGTTCTTTCGTCTCGGCTGGGTGGCGGACTATCCCGATCCCGAGTCGTTTCTGAATCTCTACTACGGAAGGCTCGTCCCATCGGATGACGAGGACTCGCCGATCAACTCCACGCGCTTCCGCAGCGCTGAGTACGATCGGCTCTTTGAAAAGGCCATTTCAACGACGGACCGGGCTGAGCGGATGACGTTGTATCGCAAAGCCGAACAGATCGCCATCGACAATGCGCCGATGCTGCTGATCCTGAACGACGAAGACTACCGATTTGTGCAACCGTATGTGAAGAACCACCCGCACAATTCCATGGACCGCACCAATCACCATCGAACCTCGATGGTGCCGGTACGATAAACCCCTTACAGATACCTTCTACGGAGAATGCCAATGTCCACTGCCCTCATCACCGGAGCATCCGGAGGAATCGGATACGAGCTTGCTCTTGAACACGTGCGAAGAGGGGGCGATGTGATCCTGGTGGCTCGCAGTGAAAACAAACTCCGTGAGTATCAAGCACTATGGGAGTCTACCTACGGTGTCAAAGTGCACGTCGTGGGTATGGACCTTGCACAGCACGGCAGTGCTCAAGCACTCTATGATGCTGTTGCTGCCAAGGGGCTCACCGTTGACATCCTGATCAATAATGCCGGGTTCGGTCAGTATGGTCTCTTTGAAGCAAGCGATCTTGAGCGTGGTCTTGAAATGCTCGAGCTCAATGTCGTCACACTCACCGCGCTGACGCGTCTCTTTGTGGCGGACATGGTGCGCCGCCGCTCCGGTCGGATCATGAATGTTGCCTCCACGGCTTCGTTTCAGCCCGTTCCATTGTTTGCCCAGTACAGCGCAACTAAGGCCTACGTGCTGAGCTTTTCCGAAGCACTCAACAATGAAGTATCCGACAGGGGAGTCACCGTCACAACGCTCTGTCCGGGTCCGACTACGTCTGGCTTCCAGGACGTTGCCGCCATGCATCAGGCACGCATGGCTGATGCGCGTCTGATGGCTACCTCTTCCGAGGTTGCCCGCTTTGGGTACAACGCCATGCTACGGGGCAAGACTGTTGCCGTGCATGGAGTTCTCAACCGCATCACGATCATGCTCCTCCGCTTCACACCTCGTAGCATCATCGTTCGCGTTGGACGGATGGTCGCGGAGAAGAGGTAGCTGATCCTGGGTCAGACGTCGTCTCGCCCCTACGTTTCGTCATCCACCTCTGAGTCTGGAATGTGGTTGAACGCTATGCGCATTGGTGCGCTCGAGAGCGCGTTCCAGGCGGTACCGACGTAGAGCGTGTTCTTGCCATACTTCTTGTTGATGGCATCGATCGAGTTGTTCAGTGCCGAGCGAGC
>CAYMTW010000047.1:0-16096 GCA_964393485.1 uncultured Melioribacter sp.
GCGCGCGACGCAGCGCCTGCTCGTGCTCCGGCACGGCAGTGCCGATGCGATAGGCTCCAAAGCCCAGCGTGGCGGCCGTGGTCATTGTCCACCAACCATGGTGAGCCCCACCTGAATGCCCACCGGCATGGCACCGGCTTCGTTGGTAAAAAGCGTATGCACAACTGCGACCATCGCTGAGATCCCATCGGTGACAGGTATCGTACCGCCGATACGCGCCATCGTCACGAGTCCTGCCGTGAGCGTTGGGTCACTCAAAATGTTGAAGCCGGCCAGCCCCGTTCGCGAACCGATCGAAAATCCCGCATGGGCAGAGGCAAAGAGTCCGAAGCGAGCCGTTCCGAGCAGGTAGTATCTTGATCCGCCCAGGGCGGCAAAGATCCCGCGCTCGCCAACGCCCGTTGCCAGGATGATGGCGCCTGTGGCAAGTGCACTGTTCTTGGTAGAACCGGTGCTCTCAATGAAGATGCCAGTATTGGGGCGATTCGATTCCGTGGGCAGCCACGCACGATGCACACCGATGACCGATGAGCCGGTGGCGCCATCACCATCAAAACCAGCGTCGGCCTCCGTCTGGGCCAGAGCCTGCAGGCCCCCTGAGAGAAGGCCGAGAAGCAGAAAGAAGGGGCTGATGGATATCCAACATCGCAGCATGACGCAAAAATGCGTCAATGAAAGCTACCGTGGGTATTTTGCCGCCCATGGAAGAAGCAAAAACCACACGCAAGGTGATCCTTTCGGGCATGCAGCCCACCAACGATCTGACGATCGGGCAGTATTGCGGAGCCCTGCGCAACTGGGTGGAATTGCAGCACGAATACGACTCGCTGTTCTGCGTTGTCGACCTGCACGCCATCACTGTGCGTCAGGAGCCGGCAAAGCTGCGCCGGCGCACGCTGGATGTGGCGGCGATGTACATTGCTGCGGGCATCGACCCCAACGTGTCCACACTGTTTGTGCAGTCACACGTGCCCGAGCATACGCAACTGTCGTGGATCCTGACGTGCATGACCGGATTCGGTGAGTGCTCGCGCATGACGCAGTTCAAGGACAAGAGCAGCATGCATGCCGACAATGTGAACGTTGGACTGTTTACCTATCCGATCCTGATGGCGGCCGACATTCTGCTCTACAATGCCGACCTCGTGCCGGTGGGTGAAGATCAGCGTCAGCACCTGGAACTCACGCGCAACCTGGCCGAGCGATTCAATTTTCATTACAGCCCAACGTTTACTGTGCCCGAGCCCTTCATCCCGAAGGTGGGCGCCAAGATCATGTCGCTGCAGGAACCCGAGAAGAAGATGTCGAAGTCCGATCCCAACGAACGTGCAACCATCTTCATGGTGGACTCCGACGATGCCATCCGCTCAAAGGTCAAGCGCGCGGTCACCGACTCCGGCACCACCATCGTCTATGACGAAAAGCGGGCCGGCGTTGCCAACCTCATGACGCTCTACTCGATCACCACGGGTAAGACCACGGCCGAGATCGAGCAGGAGTTTTCGGGCCTTGGCTATGCCGAGTTCAAGGAAGCAGTAGGAGAGGCCATTGTCACGTTTCTGCGTCCGGTGCGCGAGCGCTACACAGCTTTGCGTGCCGATGAAGATGCGCTGCGCGCAACATTGCGTCAGGGGGCAGAAGCCGCCCGCGAGCGCGCCCGCAAGGTGCTACGCAAGGTCTACAAGAAGACCGGATTTGTCGAACTATAAACCACGATCAGTTTCCGATGCCAACCTACGAGTATCGCTGCACAACCTGCGGCGCACAGTTTGAAATTCAGCAGTCAATGAAGGATGATGCACTGACGACGTGTCCGGCCGAACTCTGCAAGGGATCCGATCCCGGCAAGGGGCATGTGGAGCGCCTGATCAGTGGCGGAGGGATCATCTACAAGGGCGATGGATTCTACTACACGGACTATGTGAAGAAGTCCGGCGGCGGTGAGGAGTAACCTATCTCCATGCTCAACCTTGTCCCTTCCGATCCTGGCAAGCCCCGTGGCCAGGAGCTCCTTACTGGTCTGAATGAAGCTCAGGCTGAAGCCGTTAAGACCATCACCGGACCGTTGCTGATCATTGCTGGTGCTGGTAGTGGTAAGACGCGCGTGCTGACGTACCGTCTTGCCTACATGCTGCGCAACGGCATCGAGCCGACGCAGATCCTTGCGCTGACGTTTACGAATAAGGCCGCTCAGGAAATGAAAGAGCGAATCGGGCATCTCGTGGGTGCACAGACAGCACGCTCGATCTGGGCCGGTACGTTCCACTCGATCTTTGCCCGCATCCTGCGCCGCTATGCCGAGCGCATCGGCTTTACGCCGTCATTCACGATCTACGATACGGACGATCAGACGGCGGCCATTAAGGCCGTGATGAACCAACTCGGGATCTCACAGCAGGTGATGCCGCCGAGCGGTGTTCGTGGCAGGATCTCGTCGGCCAAGAACTCCATGATCTCCTGGCAGGAATATGCTCGCAGCGCCAAGTCCGTTGTTGAGCAGCAGACTGGACAGATCTTTGAGCAGTACGAACGGCGTCTGCGGCAGAGTAATGCCATGGACTTTGACGATCTGCTTAATGCGACCATCGTGCTGCTGCGCGACAATCCCGATGTGCTGGCTACGCTGCAGGATCATTTCCGCTATATCATGGTCGATGAGTACCAGGATACGAACCGCGCCCAGTACACCGTCATCTCGATGCTGGCCTCGCGCCATGGCAACCTCTGCGTGGTGGGCGATGATGCCCAGAGCATCTACCGCTGGCGCGGAGCCGACATCCGTAACATCCTCGACTTTGAGCGCGACTATCCCAAGGCTACCGTGGTGCGCCTTGAACAGAACTACCGCTCTACGAAGACCATTCTTGCTGCAGCCCACAGCGTGATCAAGCGCAACTCGGGTCAGCTCAAGAAAGATCTCTGGACCGATAACGACGAAGGGGAAAAGATCACGGTGCTGGCCTGCCGCGATGACCGCGAAGAGGCCGAGATGATCACGCGTACCATTCGATCACGCATGGCATCGCACGGATTCTCACCAAAGGATGTGGCCATTCTCTACCGCACGAACGCGCAGTCGCAGGCCCTTGAGGACGCTCTTCGTCGCTCGAACATGGCCTACAACATCGTCAGCGGGGTGAGTTTCTACAAGCGCAAGGAAGTCAAGGACACACTTGCCTACCTGCGCATTCTTGTAAACCCGGACGATAGCGAGAGTATTCTGCGGGTGATCAACGAGCCGGCCCGTGGCATCGGCACTACGAGCATTGAGCGTGTCCAACAATATGCGGTGCAGAATCAGCTGTCGTTCTTTGCCGCTCTGAATCAGATCGATCGCATTCCGCTGATGCAGGGGCGCACTATCAAAGCTGTGTCGGACTTCATGTCCATCATCAACCGTCATCGCGAGCTCCTTAATGAACTTGCGCCGGCCTCGCTGGCGCAGGCCTACATCGAGGCAACGGGGCTGCCGCAGATGTACAAGCTGCAGCAGAGCGAAGACTCTCTGGACAGGTGGAACAATATCGAGCGCGTGCTCGACCATATTGCCGAGCAGCAGGAACTCAACGACGAGCTGACGCTGGTAACCTACCTCGAGCAGATCTCGCTTATCAGTGACACGGACGATCCGCAGATGGGTAGCGACAAGATCTCGATGATGACGATGCATGCGGCTAAGGGGCTGGAGTTTCCGCTTGTGGTCATTGCCGGACTCGAGCAGGGGCTTTTTCCGCTGGCCAAGGCCGAGCAAGACCCCGACGAGCAGGAAGAAGAGAGACGTCTGCTCTACGTCGGCATCACGCGGGCGCGTCAGCAGCTGGTGCTGGCCTACGCAGAGCAGCGCTTCCGCTTTGGTGAGATCACCTTCTCGCGCCCGTCGATGTTCCTGGCCGAGATCGATAAGGAAACCATCGCACCATCCGGACGGAGCATGACGGGTTCGGCCATCGCGCCGCAGCGTCCGCAGAAAGCCCCCTTCCAGATGCAGGGTAGATCGGGTGCAGCCCCGGCGAACAGCACCACGACGAACGAATACTCGCAGATCCCGATGCCGAAGCGCTACACAAGCGTCTCGCAGCCCAAGTCACGTCAGCCACAACCCACGGCCGAGCCAACGCTGCGCGTCGGTCAGCGGGTGCGTCACCCGATGTTTGGCAGTGGTACGATCAGCGCTGTTCTCGGTGGTGGACAGAATGAAAAGGCAACGGTGCTCTTCGACAATGGTCAGCGCAAACAGCTTATGGTGGCCTTTGCCCGGCTGGAGATCATCGCGTAGGGGACTACTCCCGATGGCCGTAGCTGCACTTCTGCTCGGGAGTGTGGAGGGCGGCGCGCAGCAGCTGGCACCGCTTCTCGAACGCCAGGATGCAGGACAGCGAAAGGGTGCCGATTTCGGTGTCGATAAGATTACGAACACGTTTGTGTGGACGGGGAATGTGGACCTTGATGTTCCGACCTCATTCGGAACGGTCTCGCTCTTCAATCGATTCCGCTCTACAGCCTTTCGCACCAGCACGCTTGCCACACGTGATGATCAGCAGTCGCAGATCGCCTTTGCTGCACCCGTGTCATCGACCCTCTCGGCCGTGGTGCGCCAGGCGTGGATGCTCTCTCAGGATTCCCGCAGCATCGGCCTGAACTCGCTGCAGCGCTTGGGAGCGCTCACCGGCCTGCGCTATCGGCCCATGACAGAGATATCCATGGAGGCGCTGGCAGGGGGCGAGGCATCGCAGCAGCTGGGTGTCAAAGCGTCTGGACCTCTGGCTGCGATGGTGGCAACTGTGCGGTCGCTTGACGTTGATCAGTGGATGCTTGACGGACGCATGACGGCCGACTGGCAGCGTCTGGATGCACGGCGCTCAAACAGTGATGTGGACCTGACGGCGCGCGTAGAACGTTCGCTTGCAGAGGGATCGGTGATGAGACTCTCGGCCACATCCACGGATCGGTCACGGCAGTTCTTTACGTCTGTCTCATCGGCTGCATCGCTCAATGTTGAGCAGCGCCGGGAGCGCCTGCTGGACGTGACGGGGTCGGTGGTATATGCGGTGTCGCCTGATCTCAATGTCGGCTTTGATGGTTCACTACAGTCAAATGGTATCGAGCGATCGTATGCTGAGCCCCTTGACAATGTGCCCATCACCGAAGTGCGTCGTCGGCTTGATGAGCTTGTCGTGGATGTGACCGCCTCGTTGCAATGGACGCTCAAGAACGGTCGGGCCTCCATAGCCGGCTCGATCTTTCAGCGGAGCGAACGCAACGGCGTGCAGGACGTGCATGGCGTGTCTGGCGCTGATCTGCAGTCGGTACGTTCGCAGGAGTTCCAGCGCGATAACGAGACTTTTCGGTCAAGGGGCGTTGCACGCCTTGAATGGATGCCCACGCCAGTCGATACGCTCCGTGTGGACGGGGCTTCGTGGCTGCTCCGCTATGACACACCGAGCGCCACCAATGACGATGATCGGGACGAACTGGCATCAAGTCTGTCGATCACCTACGGTCGGCGCGTATCGGATATCCTGAGTATGTCAGTGGGCGTCTCAGGACAGTTTCTGCATTTGGTGTTTCTTAAAGCATCGCGCAGTGCCCTGAACAATGTCAATCGATCTCTGCGTCTTACGCCGTCGTTCGTGCTGCACACGCGATCGCTGCAGATGCAGCCGCAGTTTGAGATTCTTGCCAATTATACTGCGTACGACTACGAGGGAAGCACCGCTACCTCGGCACGATCCTTTGCCTTCCGCCAGGTCTCCTATCGCGACTCTATTCGCGTGCGCTTGAGCGATCGCATCGCCGTCGAAACACCCATTCTCTTCCGCTACTTCGAGCGTTCGACGTTTCGTTGGGCCACCTTCTCGGAGTCACCCGAAACCGGCAACCTCGAGTACCTGCTCAAGCTCATGCTTATGGCCCGCCCCTTTGAAAACTTTGATGCCGGTGCCGGACTCAGGCTGTATCGCCTCGACCAGTCCAGCATCCGCGTTGGCGTTCCATCCATCTCTACCGGCTCTCTTCACTCGATCGGTCCGGAAGCCGTCATTCGCTTTTCCTCGCCCGGCGGCTCCTCCCTCTCGCTCTCTGGCTGGTACGAGTTCCAAACCATAAACGAGGTCAACGAACGCAAACTCCCGAACCTGCTCCTGCGATGTGTCATTGCGGTCCAATGACCACTGACCAATGACGATATTGCGCTCATGCTTACGCTTCGATTGCCCACCATGGTAGCCAGTATCCGCGCTATCCAGCCAGCCCTCTCCGGGCTTCCAGGGTGGGAGCATATGTCGGCGGGGAAGCAGCATGATGTGGTGCTGGCAACGACGGAACTCGTGACCAACGCCATCGTGCATGGGAATCGGTCGGACCCAAGCCGTTCGGTGCTTTTGACGGCTGAGATCAACACCGAGGAAATCGTTATCGTTGTGGCCGATCAGGGTACGGGCTTTGTTTTGGAAAGCCTACCAGACCCCACACAGGGGGCCTTCCGTGAGATGCCCGGTGGAAGGGGGCTACACGTTGTCCAGCAACTTGCAGATCGCGTGACTATTGACAGCTCAGACGAATCGTGTCGTGTAACTATCAGATTTAGCCGTGCATGAAGCATCTTCTTCGCAGTATCGTTGTGTTCTCTGTTGGATGTGTTGCCGCTGTTGCGCAATCCACTCTTCCGACGGACGCCTTTGAGTCGTTCCGTGAGGAAAACTATCTGAAGCATCTGAACTATTTAGCCTCAGATGAAATGCGCGGTCGCAATACACCGTCTCCCGAGCTGGAGCGGGCGGCCGACTACATTGCGGAGCACTTCAGGAAGATTGGCTTGAAGCCCCTTGGCACTTCGTTCAAGTTGCCGTACACGTTGTACAGACCTGATATCGATACGTCAAAGGCAAACACCTACCTGAAGGTCACTCGTAACGGCGTAGTGACGGAGTTTCGGCTGGGCAAGGACTTTGTTCCCTTTGATGCCAGCGGTGAGAGCCCGACAAAGGACCTACCGGTCATGTTTGCCGGCTTCGGCATCACGGCGCCGGAGTATGACTACGATGACTACGCAGGTGTTGACGTCAGGGGGCATGTCGTGCTCGTGCTACGCGGTGAACCCGAGGGTGGAGATACCGCCAAGTTCCGTGGCGCCGGCTTTACCCGCTACTCCGGCGTTCAGCATAAGGTCAGCAACGCACTCAGTCACGGTGCTTCGGCCGTGCTGCTCGTCGATGCGATTCGTGCGCCGCGAAAGCCCCTTGTCACTGGCTATACATGGCCATCGCTCTTTCCGAACGCCAGCCGTGGTGGACGTGGTCTAACGTTGTCCGACGGATCCAATGCCATCAGTGTCCACCATATCGGAGAGGCTGTCCTTGAAGCCACGCTTGGGCCGCTCGATACCCTTCGCGAGATCGTTCGAACCATCGATCAGAGCTACAAGCCGGTCGTGCGTCTTCTCAGTGGGGTCGCGCTTACCACCGCGGTGAAGCTTTCACCGGAACCCATCATTGTGCATAATGTTGCAGGGGTGCTCCCGGGAGCGAAATTCCCCGATG
The DNA here is from genome assembly GCA_964393485.1 of uncultured Melioribacter sp. Lineage (GTDB taxonomy): Bacteria > Bacteroidota > Ignavibacteria > Kapaibacteriales > Kapaibacteriaceae > UBA10438. Next base: position 7,539 of record CAYMTW010000047.1, read on the forward strand.
AATACGCCGTCATGGGCGCACACTATGACCACGTAGGTGTGGGTAGGCCAAATTCACAGGGCGATTCGATCTACAATGGGGCTGATGATAATGCCTCCGGAACAACAAGCCTGATGGTAGCTGCCGAAGCTCTTGCCAGGTCCACAACACGTTCAGACCGCAGCATTGTCTTCATTGCATTTTCGGCAGAAGAGAAAGGGCTCCTTGGTTCAAAAGCCTATGTGGCAAGCTCGCCCCTTCCGATGAACAAGTGTGTAGCAATGATAAACACCGATATGATTGGCCGGTGCGAAAACAACAAGCTCTCGATCGGTGGTAATGAGCGCTGCCCAGATCTGATCAAGATCAATGAAGAGGAAAACGCCAAGTCATCCGCACCATTCTCACTGTCCTATGATATCGAACAGTATTTCTTCCGTAGTGATCAGGCCTCGTTTGCCATGAAGCGAATCCCCGTGCTCTTCTATTTCACGGGAGAACACGAAGACTACCATAAGGTGGGTGATGAAGTGGCCAAGATCAATGCCCGAGACCTCGTCGGTATCTCACGTCTGGCGACAACCGTCCTCTGGAGAGCTGCTCACCTGCCGCGCACGACATATGTACCGGCAGGATTTGAGGAGGAATGAGTACTTCGCGCTTTGCGCAGTTACTTCGCGCTTCGCGCAATTACGGAGTTACGGAGTTACCGAGGTACGGCAGCAACCATTCGAACGAACTTGGGAATCCAGCAATCAATGCCTTGGTCCCTCGCTTCGCTCGGGATGACGCCTCTTGGCTCGGGATGACGCCTCGTCGTAGGAATGCGGTTCAAAACCTCAAACCCCACACCTAAAACCTAAAACCTAAAACCTAAAACCTAAAACCTAAAACCTGACAACGTATTTCGCCATTATATCGAACTCTAGGTTCACGTGGTTGCCAATGCAGGCATGGCGCAGGTTTGTCACTGAGAGCGTGTGGGGGATGATGGCCACTTTGAGTCGGTCGGACTCGAGTTCGGCAACGGTGAGGGAGATGCCGTCGATGGTGATCGAACCCATGGGAATGAGCAGGCGACGGTAGTCGGGAGTGAATCGCACCCACATTTCCCATACGTTCCCGTCATCAACGATCGCATCGATAGTGCCGGTGGTATCCACATGACCCTGGACAAGATGTCCGCCGAGGCGATCACCCATTCGCAAGGCGCGTTCAAGATTGACGGCCGTGCCGGGCTCAAGCGAGCCAATGGTTGTCTTTTTCAGCGTCTCGGCAATGACATCGGCACTGAAGGTATCTGTGCCAAGTTCAACCACCGTAAGACACACGCCATTGACGGCGATACTGTGATCGACGGCTGCGTCTTCCAAGACAGTTGAGGCGGCAACGACCAGACGACGTCCGCTTGCCGTGGGCACAGACGCTACGATCCGCCCCGTTTCTTCGACCAGACCGGTGAACATCGACTATCGACCCCGAACAAATGCCGTGACGTAGTCGATGTAATTCTGCTCACCCATGGTCGAAGGAATGGCAGAATGATTCGCACCGTCGATCGGACGGAAGATCATTGGCTGTGGAGCGATTGCTGCAAGGACTTTGCCGTTAGCCTCAAAGCCGACAAAGGTATCGCCCGTGCCATGGAGCATAAGCAGTGGCGATTTTAGATTGACGATCTGTGCGCGGTTGTTGAATTCTCCCTCCATGAGGTAGCTACCCGGGATGTTGAGAATTGTACCACTTTGGATGAGTGCTTCTGCAGAAGCAAAGATGGCTTCGGTAATCACGCACTTGGGTTTGTGAAGTGCGGTTGCTGTATAGAGGCATGGGAAACCACCCAGTGAAAAACCATAGTCAACGATCTGCGTTGTATCAACGTCAGCTCGCGAGCGCAGGTAATCAAGGGCTGCCTTGGCATCCGACCGCAGCCCTTCCTCGGAGCACGTGCCCGTGCTCATTCCGTATCCGCGGTAGTCATAGATGAAAACATCAAAGCCGGCACGGTAGAGAAGTTCTACGCGATCCCAATAGGCTCCGATGTTATGCTTGTTGCCGTGGTGGTACAGAATAGTCGGGTGCGGTTCGACGCGCAGTGAATCAGGCTGCCGGACGAAGAATCCGTAAAGCGTTTCATTGCCGGACTTCAACGTCACCGGCGTCCGATTGGCAGCCGGAATGATCTCTGTCGATAGAGAATAGGTCTCAAGAGCCTGGCTGTTGAATAGGAAGCTGTCCATGGTGCAGCCGGCGGTCAGCAGCACGATCAGCAAAGAGAATGAAATGAGATGTTTCATAAAGCGATCATTCCTCCAAAGTAGATCCCAAATGAGCCATTGCCACCAATGGAAGATTCTCCATCAAAGATGCTGGCTCTGGTATCGATGTTCGACGCTTGCCAGATCGTTTCAACCTGGAGCCGCACAGAGTTAGAGATCGGAAACTGATATCCGGCAAATGGGCTCACGAGGGTCTTCCCCGGATCAATCTGAATAGTGGCGTGTGAGCCGAGGTAGAGCAAAGACCGCTCACCAACGGACCAAGAGGCATTAGCCGTGAGGTTCGGGTACAGACGAACAGGTGCCGAGCGGACAAGGCTGGCAAATCCCAGCACCTGAGCACTCACCGTCAGCTCCGGAACAGCTCCGTCCTGGTGGAGAGCGCGCATGCTAGCACCAACATCCAAGCCGACCGCTCCGAATGCTGCCATCAAGAGGTGGGCACGGCCATGGATCGTGACGTCGTCACTGATGCCATTGGCGTATCCAGCCGTGAGATATGGAACAACACCGGTCGGTGCCGTACCCGGAGCAAGAGCGCCTCCAAGGGATGTTGTGATGGCCTGCTGGCCGCGCTCAAGAACGCGTACAGGCTGCACGGCCGAGCATCCCCAGAGCATTCCGATCAGAACTACCGATGCCATCATGGCCGCAAGCCGATCCATGGCACTACCTTTCAATCGTAGAGAAGTAATCATAGGCGACAAACTTACTAAACCTGTCCCCACGACTTGGCCAGGGAAACGCGTGGCTATTTTGCATCGTCAACACGATATCGATACAGCATACGGGATCATTACATGGCGCAATGGGTTGCATCGCAGGATAGGTCGGATTTGATTCCGGCGCTGCAGGCTACGGCGTCGATGCAGGCGATGACGAGCCTGCCTGATGATGGCGTGCTCGTGATCGTCCCTACAATGGCTCAGCGACCGCGGCTGCTGCATGCATGGCTTCAGACGTATCCGCAGCGTCTGGCGCCGACGGTGATGACCATGGCCCAGTTTGTGCGACGTCTTGGAATGCAGGTGATGTCCGGCGGACCACGTATCCTGCACGAGTCAGCTGTTAACGTTCTACTGCGTCAGGCAGCGATCGATCATCCGTCGGTAACCGCCCTTGGTATGCGAGCAGAACGGGTCGTACGCTGGACCCAGCAGGGACTGTCGGCAGAGCGTGTGGCCACCATGGCGGAGAATCTGCCACCGATGTCTCGGCGTAGTCGCATCCTGGCGGATCTATCACATGTATGGTCGGCGCTGCATGAGATTGGCGGCGCGCGTGGGTGCGATCGTGGCACATACGCCAGGCTGCTTGCCGCGCAGATCAACCAACAATCGAAGGTGCACTTCCGCTTGGAGGATGGTCGTTCGGTCGAGCGTCTTCTCATGCTCGACACGCATGGCATAACGCCCGTTGACAGAACGCTCCTCAAGGGGCTGGCAGATTGCGGTTGGGACATCGGCATTCTCTTTTGCAATCAGCCCCCTGCCATTGAAGATCTCCCTTCCAGCACGACATCGGCTGATGTCCAGTGGTTTGTAGCTCACGGCTGGCAGCATGGGGGGGAGTGCCGGGCGGCATTGCCAGAAATCACAACCTGTATCAGTGCCCCTTCACGTCTTGATGAAGTCCGCACGGCACTTGAGCTCATCCGGCAGGACGCTGATCAGAGACATGATGTTGGCAGAACAGTGATCTGTATCACAGGCTCGTCTGATTACCGCAGAGTTCTGCTGCAGCAAGCCCCGCTGATGGGGGTGCCGCTGGCCATTGCCCCTGAGCGCCGGCTCTCCGCAACGCGTATCGGTGCGGCAGTCCATGCTGTCTGTACACTCATCATCGGACGTTGGCAGCGCATAGACCTTGAGCGCTTGCTCGCCGATCCGCTGATGGAACGGTTTCGCTCAAAGGGTGGCACTGATGTTGTCTCTATTGCCCGACGCGACCGTATACGTGGGGGACAGGGGGCAGCACACTGGCTGGAACGTCTGGCATGGGGCGAAGAGGCGACACGTATCGCTCGCGAACGTGCCGGTGCAGAGGGTGTCGATGACGTGTGGTCACGCAGCCGCGACGTGCGCGAGTACGTGCGTGCTGCATCTGTGATCAGCCGTCTGGCAGACCTTCTTGACGTTCCCGCATCGGGTTCGATGAGTGCACGGAGTTTCGTCCACCTGGTCGGAACCACGATCCTCGAAGATATGGGGCTCGTGGATGTCCTTGACCAAGCCATTGCTCAGGACGCTGCCATCGATGCAGGCATCGATGAACTGGAAGGGGCTGCCCCTTCCCGTCTGAAGGATGTTCTGGAGTTCTACGGTGCACTATCGGAGGACCACGAGTTGGGTGACCTTCCGATCGAGGAGCATCTTATCCGCTGGTGGGGTATGGTCGAATCCGTCACGCTACAGCAGCCAGTTCCACCTGGCGTAGCAGTGCTTTCGCCGGCCGAGCTGCGTGGGATTGATGCAGAACACGTCATTGTGCTAGGCTTTGTTGAAGGCGAGTTTCCTTCAACCACAAAAAATCTCCTCGATGAGGAATTGATACCGCAGGTTCTGGAGCGCCTTGACGTTGAAGCCATGGCCGACTGTCTGGCGGCATCGCATGGACGTCGGCTGACGCTGCTCTGGCCTGGACGGGTGGACGACTCGCCCACGATCGCCTCATCGCTGCAGGCTATGCTGCCAGCCAATGCCGTGCGCGTTGTGGGGGAGAAGATCGTTGTGGGACGTCCTGTACGCCGACATACTCAAAGCGGTGTCTATCGTCCGACGCAGCGTGTGCAGATCGGTCCCATTCTTCCGGGGGCTGCCGGCCCCCTGGTCGAGAAAGAGCTGGGCCGCCGCATGAGTGCTTCACGCCTCGACGTCATGCAGCAGTGTCCGTTCAGGTACCTCGCCTCCAAGGTTTTGCTGCTGGATACTGTCACCACGGATGATGCACGGTTAACGCCCCTTGAACGGGGCAACGTGCTGCATGAGCTCATCGCCACATTCTTCCAGCGTGTGCGTCCTCTGCAGGCACTTGAAGTCCCCACTGTCGAGGCCCTTCTTGAACGCCGGATCGTTTTGGATCCGTCACAGCGGGATGTTTATTGGAGGATCCTGACAGCCCTGGTGGACGAGTATTCACAGCGTCATGCGTGGACGCATACGTTTGCCGAGGCGGAACATCAGACACTGATCGGCTCGGTCAACTCACCCGGTCTGCTGCGTCGTTGGCTTGAACTGGAGATCCTCTATCAGCAGGAAACCGGCCATGCGCCCGCTCTGCTGGAACATGTGCTCAACGAAGACATCACGATCGACATCGACGGAACGCTCTACGTCATCCCTGTCACGGCGCGCATTGATCGGATCGACGTGGCGCAGAGCGGTGCGGGTGTGTCGTTTATCGTGGGGGATTACAAGCCCCGCACCAGCAGCGGATACACCACCGATGGGGTCTTCAGCGGAGTGCTATCGCAGATGCCGCTGTACATCGCCGCAACAAGCGTGTGGCTTGGGCGTCATGATGTGCCGTTTGAGCCCCTTGCCGCCATGTATCGATCTTTTGGAACTGCTATTCACGAGACCAGCGATCCTCGTAATCAGATGGTGCTGTATGCACCTGAGCTGAAGGCGTGGAAGAGCCATGCGTCGGTGAATATCTCCCAGCGTCCGAAGAAGTACGGAGAAGTACTTGAGCGCCCGCTAGCCGAGCAGGTCAACCTTGCACTTGGGCACGCCGTGGGACGTTCCGAGGCTATTAGGTCTGGGTCGTTTCCCGTTGAGCCGCTGAAGGGGGCCTGTGATCATTGTCGTATGAAAGAGTTGTGTCGCGTCGATCAATGGGGTTCTGCCGCAGAACCACAGCAGGAGAATGCCACATGAAAAGGTCACGAGTGACACCACTACCAGCTGCCAAGCTGCGTTGGTCCTGTCCGCACACGTTGTTGCCGTTCACGCACTCGACGCGTCAAGTTCGCCCCTTGTCGCGAATCGTTGGGCAGGATCGGGCCATCGAGGCCCTTGAGATGGGCGCTCGCATCCGAAGTCAGGGATACAACATCTGGGCTTCAGGCGTCGTCGGTACGGGGCGAATGACCACGGTCCGGCAGATCCTGGACGAAGTCAAAGCCGAGCGTCCGACGCTGAGTGACTTTGCCTTTGTCCACAACTTCCGTCATCCAGAGAATCCGGTGCTCCTGAGATTCTCAGCCGGCGAAGGGCGCATCTTCCGACGCATGATGGACGAGTGCATGTCCGTGATCCGGCGTCGCATTCCTCAACTTTTTCAGGAAGAACAGTTCCAATCAAGTCGCAAGAAGATCATCCAGGACTTTCAGGATAAAGAGAAGCACGTCCTGACGGAGTTCGATCAAAAGATCCGTCCATCTGGCTTTGTGGTCGGCCAGCTGCAGGATGAGTCAGGAACACGACCCGAGGTATTCCCGGTCATTGACGGCAAACCCGTAACGATCGATGATATCGACGAATTGGTTGCAGGTGGCAAGATCACGCATCAGCAGGCAGATACCATCGCCCAGGCCTATGCGACCTATCAGGAAGAGCTCTCGGAGATCGGCCGAAGGTCCATGCACGTGTTGATTGATTTCCGACGTCAGATCTCGCAGTTCGATCAGGCTGCAGTTGGCATTCTTCTGCGCTCGGTTTTCGAACAACTCCTACAGAGCTTCCCACGCGATCGCGTCAAGACCCTTGTCGAAGGAGTCACGGAGCACATCCTCGATAACGTGGATGAGTACGTCCGGGTGTATCGTGCAAAGGAGTCTGGCGTGGCAGATGAATCCATCGACGAAAGCGCGCGCACGCTGGAGCGCCTGACGTCGGTGAATCTCATCGTCGATAACTACGAGACCATCACCGCTCCGATCATCGTTGAGACAGCGCCCACGTACTCCTCGCTCTTCGGTACGATCGAAAAGCGTATGGACGCTCGTGGCTTCATCTTGAGTGACTTTACGCACATCCGCGCTGGCTCGCTGCTGCGTGCCGACGGCGGCTTTGTGGTGATGAATGCCATTGATGTGCTCAGCGATATGGCACTGTGGACATCGCTCAAGCGCATGATCCTCTATGGTCGCATCGAGATCCAGTCCGGAGACACGCAGATGGCTCTGACGACTATCAAGCCGGATTACGTCAACGTTGATGTGAAAGTCATTCTTCTTGGTGACCCGGCGGTGTACCTCGCGCTTTGGGCCGCCGATGAGGACTTCCACAAGATGTTCAAGGTGCACGCCGAGTTCGAAGCCGATGCGCCCCGTTCAGCTAAGATGATCCGCCATTACTGCTCGTTTATATCGCACCTCGCGGCGCAGGAGAATCTTCTCCACTGCGACCGCGGCGGCGCTGCCACGATCATCGAATGGGCTGTGGCCTTTACCGACTCCCAGGACAAGATGTCGCTGCAGTTCAGTTACGTGGCAGACCTGCACCGTGAAGCCTCACACTTTGCCCGCATGAAGCGCTCATCAGTGGTCCGGCGTGAACATGTACAGCATGCCATCGACATGCGCCACAAGCGCAGTGCGAAGGCTGACGAGGTGATCCGCGAGAATATCAAGAAAGGATTCCTGCTCATCGATGTCAAAGGCTCGCGCGTCGGACAGATCAATGGCCTGACGGTGTACAGCTCGGGGATTGTCTCGTTTGGCAAACCGGCGCGCATCACCGCCACAGTCAGTGCTGGCAACGCGGGAATCATCAACATCGAGCGCGAAGTACAAATGAGCGGATCGATCCATTCCAAGGGTGTCCTGATCCTGTCGGGCCTTCTTCGGTCACTCTTCTCGCGCTCGCAGCCCATCTCCTTTACGGCTAGCATTGCCTTCGAACAGTCCTACGGCGGCGTTGACGGTGACAGCGCGTCGGCTGCCGAAATGATTGCCCTGCTGAGCGCCATCTCCAACATTCCCGTGCGTCAGGACGTGGCCATCACCGGTTCGATCAACCAGAAGGGTGATATCCAGCCCGTGGGCGGCATCAACGAAAAGGTCACGGGATTCTACGAGATCTGTCGTGATAAGGGGCTTACCGGCACCCAGGGTGTGATCCTGCCCAAGCAGAACGTGCGCGATCTGATGCTCTCACAGGAGATCATCGATGCCGTCAACAACGGCAAGTTCTTCGTGGTCGCTATCGACCGCGTTGAGGATGCCATCGAACTGCTCATGAACACCCCCGCCGGACATCGCCGTCGTGATGGCTCGTTCCCACCCGAGAGCGTCTTTGCAAAGGTGCAGCAGAACCTTAGCGTTTTGCATGCCGCAAGCAAGAGTACGCCTTCGGC
>CAYMTW010000048.1:0-7368 GCA_964393485.1 uncultured Melioribacter sp.
CAAACTCACAGGCCGAGGGCGTCATGACAACGCGCACGTCGTGTCCGGCGCGACGCAGATCGCGCACCAGCCACGGCGTCTTGTACGCCGAAACACTGCCCGTTATGCCCAATAGTATCTTCATAAGACGAAACGAGCCATCGCGGCGCAACCGGATGGCTCGAAGTGATTCATGCTTGCGATTTTACTCTTCCGTGGCTGGAGCCGGAGCATCGGTCGAACGGGTATGGATCTGACCGTCCACCATTTCCTTCATTGCCATGAAGGTCGGCTTTGGAAGCAGATCGAACTCCTTGCTGATGGCGATCTGATCCGCGTTTGGTCCTTCTGACTCGTCAGCATCCGTGATCACATCAGCCATACGCTCAGAGATCTGCGTCTTGATCTGATCGTTGATCTGACGTGAGCGAAGGCCCATGGCGATGATCGAACGGTAGATCGAACCCTTGGCCGATTCGTCCATCCGTACCTTGACGGGATTAACAATGTAGGTGCTCATGTCACAGTCTCCGGATTCATTCGAAATGAGGGACCGCAAAGATAGGTAGAAAGAGGGAGTTACAGACAGGATTACGGAGTTACGGAAGTACGGAAGTACGGAAGTACGGAATGACGCCACCGTCATCCCTGCGAAAGCCGTCATCCCTGCGAAAGCAGGGATCCAGACGAAACAATAACGAATAACGGTGGCCGTACGTGGATTCCCGCTTTCGCGGGAAAGACGATCAGTACCCCGTACCCCGTACCCCGTACCCCGTACCCCGTACCCCGAACCTATCCTAGGCGTCCAAACACCCGATACCGATTCCTCGATACCCATCGGTATATAGCGCGGCGAAGGGGCGGGGGCACGAGGCGGATGATGAGCGAGATTACTCTGTGAATTCCGCCGAGGCGGGCGAAGAGGTAGATGATGGCACGGTCTTCGATCAACATGGTATCGGATGAGGTGACAACGTAGACGGTGTCCGGTGGACCCGTGATACCATGCTGGTATAGCAGAGCCGCCCCTTCATCGGATTGGAAGGAGAGGTAGCGGAACTGTCGTTGACGATCGAAGCGGTGCAGGTAGCGGACGACCACGTCACAGAGGTTGCAGACGCCGTCGAAGATCACTGTGATCGATGCGTCGGTTGACATCTCAGGTAGATCGTGTGAGGTGAGCAACGTAAAAACCGTCTCCGCCATCCTCGCCGGGCAGGGTGGACCATTCATGGTCCACCGTGAAGGGGGCTCCTGCGTCACTTGCCAGGAATGCGGCGACCTGTTGAGCCCCTTCCTCAGGTAAGACGCTGCAGACGGCATAGACCACGCGTCCGCCGGGCTTTGCGATCGGAGCGCTGCGACGAAGGATCTGCTGCTGCATGATCAATAGCTGCTGGTAGCCCTCTTCGGTGCGATGAAAGAGTATGTCCGGGTTCCGCCGCACCACGCCCGTGCCGGTGCAGGGAGCATCAATGAACACGCCATCGGCACTATCGTGCAGACGCTTAATGATCTTGGTTGTCGTTGCCAGTCGTGCCTCGATGATGTCGGCTCCGGCACGTGTTGAGCGCTGGCGAAGTGCCTGAAGTTTGGCGGCTACTACATCCACGGCAATGATGCGCCCCCTATTCATCATAGACGCCGCAAAGAGCAGCGACTTGCCGCCGGAGCCTGCACAGGCATCAATGATGCGCTCACCGGCTACAGCTTTCAGTTCAAGGCCAGCGCGCACGGATGTGACGTCCTGCTGCTCAAACCAGCCCGCTGCAAAGGCCTCCGTTGTGAAGAGTCCAAAGGGGCGATCGATACGAAGGATCAGGTCCGACACGGGGTGTGGGCGATGCTCATGCAGAGCTGCTCGGCAGGCATCAAGCGTTGTTCGAAGCGTGTTGATGCGCACAAACACCGCTGCGTCGGAGAGCATTCGTCGCAGGACGTCGTCGGTGGCATCACCGTAGGTGGTTCGCAGTTGGGAAGTCAGCCACGCCGGCATGGCGCAGCGATGCGGATCGACCACGCCGTCGAGTTCACCCGCGAGGGCGGCTTCAACATCATCGTAGCGGACAGCTTGGAAGATCGTTCGGCGCAGTTCAGAGGCACGTTCTTCCGACGGCTGGACCTCGCGGAAGAGGCGTTCAATGCTGGACGAGAGGTGGCGGCCCTGAGCGAGGGTGTCGTACACGCAGTCGCGAACGACGGCATGTAATTCTGTTGGAAGGGGCACGGCTTTAGGTCCGGATCGTCAGAATGTTCGTCTGCGCATCGAACGTGGCGGCGTAACGCCTAAGATTTGTAGCCGAGCCGCTAACCGGTTGGCGGACAACTGACCCATCGTTACGAGAAAACTCTGCCAGATGACGCGGACAAATGCAATTTGCTGGTGCGGCTTCCGGAAGGTCGATAATGGCGCCCGCGTGAGTGCACACCGAACTGAACACGGCAAACGTTGTTTCGTTCAGTCTTGAAACAAAGAGCATTTCCCCATCATTGAGCCCGCTAATTGTCAGTTGAGTAATCCCTCCTGCTGCAGAGAGCTCAGGGTATCTTGTTATGTCGACGGTAAAAGTCTGCCCCTTTGGTTCGGTAACATTGCTTTCGTCTCGTTCACAGCTACAGACGAGCTGAGAGATCGACGTGGCAGAAATGGCCACGCCCATCGTGGCGCTGGCCTTTCGCAGAAAATCTCGACGTGATTGCGATGACATGGCAAGGGGCTCCACAGATTGGTTCAGGACGACTTGCGCTGGCGAACCACACCGACGGCGATAAGAGTTCCGCACACACCAAGAACGAACGCATAGCAGCGTGGGAAATCGCCCACAGTTGAATTGAGCGGCAGCAAGCCGAACTTGAACGCCGGAATGAATTCGGTGGTGCGTGTTACGGTGCCGAAGAGTTCGTCTTTGACCTCTTTGACAACGGCTTCACGATCTTTCGAGAAGATCTGACGTCCGTCCTGGAGCCATACATAGCCCCCTGCCAGAATGCCGATGATGCCGATGATGATCAGGAGCCGGTTAAGCATGACGTGTCCGTGCAGTGATGGTCAGTAGAAAATGTGTAGCTGGAAGTTCCACCGTGACGAGTACCCTTCCTTCCACGTGTCGAGGATGCGGTATTCGGGTCGGAGCTCAACATACGGCAGCAGAAAGATCTGCGCGCCGAGGATGGCGGCATTGGTCTGGACGGTGCCCTGGGCATTGACCTGGTCCGTCCAGTAGCGTTCGGCACGAACATACGGGAAGGCCCACGTGGTAGCCTGATACATCAGTTCGGCCGTCCAGTTCTCGGTCTCAATCACGTTGTTAAGCTTCATGGACGTACGGTCTACTAGTAGCGACAGGTGGTCACTCAATCCGACGCCGGCAAAAGCACTAGTCAGCGTCAGGGTGTTGTTGCTCAGCACCGAGCCACCAAGCCACATATTGAGCTTGTCGTCAAATGCTCGTGGCCAGACCACGGCCCGCGCCGTGATGGTGGGCTGATTGCCGGTGATGGCCGCGACATTCTGCGTGCCTCCGTCATTGATGCGCACCTGGGAGAGCCCTTCCGAGCCGAAAACCCCCGTCTGCAGCGTCAGCCAGCGCAGGCCCTCATAGGTGATCTCCGCGCCGTACTCCGACCAGTCGGGTGCGACAAGTGTCTGACGTGTTGTTGATGTGGCGTATCCGAACGAACCCATCGTGTGGTCATCATAGCGCATACCGATCGACGGACGGAACAATCCAACGCGAAGCATCGGCAGACTCAGTGAGGGGGCGATGATGGCCGAGAGAGAGCCCATGCGCTGTCCCGGATACACGATGCGTTGTCCGCCGCTAGCCCCCTGCCTGAGGGCCGCAAGATTGAACGTACCCTCCAGCGTAACGGCCTTGATCGGCGTCAGTGCGGCGTAGAGCGAGGCCTGCATCGGGAATGTTGAGCGCGTGGCCTGCGGACTGGTGAACGAGCGCGTGTTCTGCACGCGGGCGTCCATGCCAAGCGTTAGCATGCCGTCAAAGAACGTGTTCTCCTTGTCGATGGCATACATCGGTGCGAGAAACGACGAGTCGCGACTGATCAGTCCGACGTCGTACCAGCTATACCAGCCCAGGTCGTTGCGAATGCCACCGCCCGAGGGGGCTACATGGCAGTTGGAACACCGGTTTCCGGAGATGGCCGAAAACTGAGGAATCGCCACGACCGAGGCCGAGGCGATTCCCAGAAAAAGAATCGTGATGAGCGCCTGCATGCGCCGAAGAACCCTACTTCAGCTTAAAGGTTGCAAGACACTTTTCGAAGATCGGCAGATAGACTGCCTGCTCTGGTTTGAACCAGTTCATCGTCACGCGTACCATGCGGTCACCCTTGACCATGAAATATGCCCGCGACTGGATGTTGGCTGCCGGGTTGTAGGCGAAGTAATACGCCTTGACGCCGGAAAGCGACGTTGCAGTGGCGTTCGATCCACCGTATTTACCCTTGTTCTGTTCGATGATCTTGTCGAGGTTCTTCTGATCCTTCGCGTTGAACACGTCCACCTGGATGGTACAGTCAAGACGTGAGCCGGCAAAGCTCATCGATGAAAGTCCCGTGGCCTGACCCTTTGAACCCTGGAAGTTCTGCGGGATCTGGATCGTGAAGTCCGGTGCGTTGTAGTTACGAAGAGTATCTGAAGGGGGCTCTGGGGCCGCAGGACCCTGCGGTGTGACCGGTGCTGCGACCGGACGCACCGGAAGCTTGACCGATGCAAGGATCTCCTGGAAGTCCTTCTCATAATCGGAGAAGGTGTTGCCGAAGGCGGCAAAGGTAACGATCGTTACCAGCGAGTCGTTTTCGGCAAAGTAGGCCTCTGAGCGGAACTCGCCGTCCTCCTGGTCAAACTTCACGCTGAGCTTCTGTCCGGGCTTACCGCCGAGCGTCGCCTGGGTGCGTTCGTAACGATCGAGGTTGTCCTCGAACTCAAGCTTCGAGCGCTTGACGAGCGAGTCAATGGTGGTCGTTGAGTCCATCGGGATGACGCGCATCTCAACCTTAGCGCCGCCCTTGCCCTTACCAAACGACAGAAAACGCGAGCTATGGGCCTTTGTGGACACGGCAAGGATGAGGTCACCACGGCGTTGCTGGACGAACCAGTTCTTCGGGACCTTCATTTCGAACTTGCGGGCCTCGTCCTTGCGGACTTCAAGACCTTCGATAGCCACCGGCGTGGCTTTGCGGGAACATCCGGCAAGAGTCAGAAGCAGGAGCAGCGTGAGTCCTGCAAGACGGTTCATTAGCATGCGATATGTCTCCATGAGGAATTCATTTGCGATCAGTTGTTAAGAGCCCCTTCCAGAACCCACTGTGCCATGCCACGCTTGTGGTTGGCATTGATGCGATCCTGGATCAGCCCCCACGGGTGGGCAAACACGCCATTGAGGACCTGGATCACGAGGCTTTCGTCGGGCTTTCCCGGAACGATCAGGTTGGCGCGGTCGAACATCAGCGTCGAGTATGACGTCAGACGAATGCGTCCGGCCGGGTTGACGTCTGCATGGCAGCCACCCACGCCGCAGCTGACAGCCAGGAAGGGCTGCACATGGGCACGGAAGGACACATTCGTGTCCGGGAACAGAACGTCTCCGGGCTCAGTCACCATGTTGTCGCCGCAAGCTGTTGCCATGAGCGTGCAGGCAGCGGTGAGCAAGGCGATCCCAAGCGTCGGCAGGGGGCTCATCAGTAGCTCTCCTCCGAGGTGGGGAATGCTCGCCCCTTGACGTCGGTCACGTACGAGCGGACGGCGTCGGTGATCACCGTGTGGAGTTCGGCATAGCGGCGCACGAAGCGCGGACGGAACTCGGTGGACATGCCAACCATATCCGTCCAGACAAGGATCTGTCCGTCGCAATCGGGTCCGGCTCCGATCCCGATCGTCGGCACGTCAACAAGCGCTGTTACTTCGGCAGCCAGCGCCGACGGGATCTTCTCGAGCACGATGGCAAAGGCACCGGCCTGCTGAAGCGCAACGGCATCGCGTTTGATGGCATCGGCTTCGGCCGGGTCGAGTCCGCGCTCCTTGTAGGAACCGAATTGATGGATGCTCTGTGGCGTCAGGCCGAGGTGTGCCATCACGGGGATGCCGTTTTCGGTCATCAGCCGTACGGCATCGAGAATCCGCTGGCCCCCTTCAAGCTTGACGGCGCCGCTGCCGGCTTCCTTCATCAGACGTCCGGCGTTTCGGAAGGCCTCCTGCGGGGTTACCTGATACGTCATGAACGGCATGTCCGTTACCACCAGGGCATGCTCGACGGTGCGAACCACGGCCTGCGTGTGGTAGATCATGTGTTCAAGCGTCACCGGAATGGTGGTGTCATGGCCCTGCACAACGTTGCCAACCGAGTCGCCAACGAGCAGCACATCCACTCCGGCTCCGTCAAGGATGCCGGCCGAGATCGCATCGTACGCCGTCAGGCACGCAATGGGCGTGCCGGCGTTCTTCATGTCGATCAGGCGCCGCGTAGTAACGCGTTTACGGGTGGTGGGTGTTACGGACATTTGAAGGGGCTTTTCGGACCGACAAAGATAGCCGTCTTGGGCCTACATGGCGTTATCTTATCGTCATGCTTTCGCCCGTCGTTTCGCTTACCAGCCTCGATCTGAAGGTTCCGCACGGCAAGTCCGTGATGTTTCTTTCGGATGTGCACCTGGGGTATGGTGACCGTTCATCGGACCGGCAGCGGGAGGACCGGCTGCTGGCGGTGCTTGCCTCTGCCTTGCAGAGCTCGTCTCATGTTGTGATCGTGGGTGACCTTTTTGACTTCTGGTTCGACTACTCTACGGTGATTCCGGCGCGATTCGTCCGCACTCTTTCTGCTCTTCACACCCTTGTCGATGCGGGCATCAACGTGGTGTACCTGATGGGGAATCACGACTTCGGGCATTACCGCTACTTCGAGCAGGAGCTCAAGATCCCGGTGATCCTCGGTGACGTTTCGGCCACGGTCGGTTCCAAGCGACTCTACATCGCCCATGGTGATGGAAAAGCCCACAACGACAGTGGTTACCTGGTCCTGCGCGCCGTGCTGCGCAACAAACTGGCCCAGTGGCTCTACCGTAAACTCCATCCGGACCTGGGCATTTCGCTCGCATCGCGCACATCCCACGGCAGCCGCGATTTCACCGGCACCCGTGAGTACGGCTCACGCGATGGCCTGCGCGACTTTGCCGAGGCACGCATAGCTGAAGGCTACGACGTCGTCGTCATGGGTCACCGCCACGTTGCCGAAGTCACCTCGATCGACAGCGGTCTGTACATCAACCTCGGTCACTGGCTAGGCGGGCAAGCCCCGTATGGGCTGTACAGTGAGGAAGAGGGATTTATGATGAGTGACGGAGTGACGGAGTGACGGAGTGACGAAGTGA
>CAYMTW010000048.1:7468-15397 GCA_964393485.1 uncultured Melioribacter sp.
AGTGACGGAGTGACGGAGTGACGGAGTGACGAAGTGATCAATGCCACGTGTAACTCCGAAAGGTATCAGGGTATACTTCAAGCCCGTCTTGAAGCAACCCATTTTGCACTCATCAACAAGTAGCGGGGAATAGCACTAGCCAGATGCTAAAACTGCACCATTTGTTCCCTGTGATAGCAGCCGAAGTCGTCTGTACTTTCTCCCTATTCGGACAGCAGGCGAATGCCGATCAGCACTACGTCTATTCATCGCGGTCAGTTCAGACTACCAAGATGAATCTTTCCATTGGTCCATCGCTAACGATGCTCCCTCAGCCCCTTACCGAATACCCTACACCTGCTCCGATGATTGATTTGCGATGGCGAGTCGCCACGCCGTTCGATGTGAACCTCTTCGGTCGACTCGGATCGAACATCGCAACATCGATCATCAATGCAGGGGGCTTGTACTCGCGCGACATCGGAATGTTCTCGGTTGGCATCGGGTACTCCATTGCGTACGTCTACGGGAACATCACATTTATCGACGGCTTTAACACATCTCAGCGACGTTGGATTGGCTACCCCACGGTGAATCTGACGACAAATCTTGATGGACTTACGATCACGGCACGTGGAGAGCTTGAGATGATCACTACCATTGATCAGTTTATCGAAACGCAGAAAGTGAAGGCCAGTGCTGATCAGATCTCTGGTGGTGCGCTGACGATCGTTGCTGAGCAGCCCTTTTGGAACAACACGCACGTTTTGCTCGGTGTGTGCCTGGCATATTCATCGAATCCATATCAGTCATGGTTCATCTACAACACATTTAGGGAGCGGCTGTTCTCTACGGAGCTTTTTCTGGGATTTATCCTGTGAAGGTTTTACTGATCATTTTCGCCTGCTGTCTGACGGGATGTGTAAGCGCTCTTGATCCTGTCGTGTATCCCGATATCGCGTCTGAATGGCGAACATTGGGAATCAAATCACTTGTGACTAAGCAGAAGGATGTTGTCACGGGCATCTACAATGTCGAAGTTGGAAACTCTTACTTCGGCGACACGGTGGCCCTTCGCTATGACGGTGATCGAGTTGCCCTTTACTCGGCCACGAATGTTGTCTTTGTCTCCGGCTATGTCGGCATTCAGGATTCAGCGGCGCGCATGCTAGCCGCCTATAGATCAGTTACGGGATCTCTTGTCGGCATACTCGATGTCATCTCGGTCGGTGGCGATGCGGTAGAGGATGTCATCAACGGGGCAGGCCAGGGCCGGGACCTGACATTTGACGGAGCCCTTCAGGTTAATGGACAATCCGTACCAGTGCGCTTCAGCAAGAAGGGGCTCATCAATACACGATTGCGAGGGTTCAGCATCATTGCGCATCGTGGTGGTGGACGCAACTCTGAACGTCTGGGATATAGCGAAAACAGTATTGAAATGATGCGCTTTGCGAGTCGCCTCGGTGCCTCAGCGATCGAAATCGATGTTCAGATGACCAAGGATAGCATTCCAATTATCTTTCATGACCCAACGTTCACATCACGCACGGTGCAGAGTTCCTACATCATAGGTCCGGTGGAGAATTATACGCTTGCCCAGATGAGGTCGGCAACCCGGCTGGTCTATGGTGAGCAGATTCCAACGCTGCGCGAGGTTCTTCAGACGGTTATCGATAGTACCAACTTGACGATGGTGTGGCTCGACGTCAAGCAGACCAAGGTGATCGATTCGATCCTGATCATCGCCAAGGAGATGAATGACTATGCCAGTGGGAAACGCAACAAGTTCGAGGTACTTTTTGGAATTCCTGAAGAAGCAGTTCTGAATCGCTATCTCGAAAGCCCCTTCGCCGGGACCGTCCCGGTGCTGTGTGAACTCGACATAGACGCTGTTCGGAAGGTCAACGCCTCGGTTTGGGCGCCGCGTTTCACGGCTGGTATACAGAGCGAAACGGTCATGCAGATGCAAGCCGAGGGTCGTCGCGTTTTCGTTTGGACGCTCGACGATGAGGCGTTTGTGCGGAAGTACTTGGAGGCTGACGTCTTCGATGGAATTCTTACGAACTATCCAACGATGCTTGCAGCCATCTTCTACACTCGGGGCCTGCGCTTTTGAGTAAAAATGTTCTCATCATTGTTCTGCTGTGGCTGACGGTGTTCGTTGCATCTGCGCAGACGCCGGGGAATGTCCGCGACACGGTGTTCCGAGTGCGCTGCTCGGCCTTTGGTGGTGCGATGGGAACGGTCTATGCCAAGCCTCCGACATCGCAGAGTGAAACGTCAACGTTCCTTGGAGGTGTGGCTGGAGCAAGAGCCGTGTGGCATCCGAATCATCGCCTCGCCGTCGGTGTCCAGAGCGGCTATATGGACTTCTCGAGTCAGGAGCTTGTTGTGAGTGGCAGCGGTACTGGCCGTGCCGGGCTTGCGGCCATACCGCTACATCTTGTTGTAACCATGACGTCGAAGCAGTTTGAGGTTGGTGTTGGACTCGGCATGTATTACCTCCAATCGCTCTGGAAAACCCTTGACGGTGAACGCGCGACCAGCTCGGATATGGAGTACGGCATTAATCCGTGGATCGGATACCAGTTCGCACTCTCAGATCGACTGTCCGTTGGTCCCGAAATCGGAGCACATATCCTGAGTAATCGTGGGATCGAGTCGTTTACCCTGGGCGTAACCGTTACGGCTGATGTTATGAGGTATTGATGACGGGTCACGATACAGAGTCTCCCGCCCACTATTTTTGCAACCTCATCTCCAACGAAGGAAAAGCCCCATGAACAAGATCGGACTGTTGTTCGGCATGGAACAGTCGTTTCCGCCGGCACTTGTCGAGGAGATCAATGCGCGTCACGCAGGCGTGGCTGCGGAGTTTGTCAAGATCGGGGCGGTAACGTTGGAGACGCTCTTTGAGTATGACGTGATCCTTGACCGGATCTCGCAGGACGTGCCGTATTACCGCGCCATGCTCAAGCTGGCGGCGCTCAACGGCGTTCGCGTGGTCAACAACCCCTTCTGGTGGTCGGCCGACGATAAGTTCTTCAACTATGCGCTGGCCGAAAAGGTCGGCATTCCGGTGCCGCGCACGGCGTTGCTCCCGAGCAAAAACCATCCGCCAGACACCACTGCTGAATCATTCCGCAACCTCGTCTATCCGCTCAACTGGCAGGAGATCTTCGACCATGTGGGCTTTCCGGCCTACCTGAAGCCATTTGATGGAGGGGGCTGGAAACACGTGTACAAGGTTGAATCGATCGATGAGTTCTTTACGGCCTACTCCGAAACGCAGGACATCGTGATGACCCTTCAAGAGGGGATCGAGTTCACCGAGTATTATCGTTGCTACTGCATCGGCAAGAAGCACGTGCGAATCATGCCGTATGAGCCCCGTAACCCGCATCATCTGCGCTATCAGGCCGGCTTTGCGCCAACGCCGGAAATGCTTGCCCGACTCGAAGACTACTGCATCAAGATCTGCACGATGCTGGGCTATGAGTTCAACACAATCGAATTCGCCGTGCGCGACGGAATTCCGTACGCCATCGACTACATGAATCCCGCACCGGATGCCGAGCGCACCTCGGTTCAGGAAGACAACTTCCAGTGGGTGCTCAAAACCACCGCCGATTACCTTATCGAACTCGCCCAGCAGGGACGCAAAGTGCCGAGCGAGTATGCGTGGAGCTCCTTTCTTGGGAAGGTGTGAGGTGTGAGGTTTGGGGTGTGAGGTGATTCCGCATAATAGCCCACGGCTTCAGCCGTGGGACGCTGAATGGGAAAGCATAAACGATGATGATCAATCTCGACGGCACATCGCTCACGATCGATGATCTCGAGCGCATAGCGAACGACGCAACGCTACGCATTGACGTTTCGTCCGGGGCGCGCGAGCGCGTTCGAGTAGCGCGTGCGGCTGTTGAAAGGTGGATCGACGAAGGACGTGTTATCTACGGCATGACCACCGGATTTGGTGAGTTTGCCAACGTGGCGATCTCCCGTGAAGACGTCGAGCGGTTGCAGGAGAACCTGATCATTTCGCATTCGGCAGGGACCGGTGAGCCCCTTCCCACTCCTGTTGTGCGGGCGATGATGGTGCTGCGCATCAATGCGCTTGCCAAGGGTCATTCGGGGGTTCGTGAGTCCACGCTGGATGCAATGGTTGCCATGGTCAATGCCGGCATCGTGCCCTACATCCCGAGTCAGGGATCGGTTGGTTCCAGTGGTGACCTTGCGCCCCTTTCCCACCTGGCGCTGTGTCTGATAGGAAGGGGCGAGTGCCTCGTCAGTGGCGAGCGACGTCCGAGCGCGGAGGTATTGCGTGAACATGGCATCGAGCCGTTACGCCTGGCCGCCAAGGAGGGTCTGGCGCTGATCAACGGTACGCAGATGATGTGTGCCTATGGGGCGCTCTCAATTGCCCGCGCACGACGTCTGGCACGCATGGCCGATCTGGCCGGGGCAATGTCCCTTGATGCGTTGCGGGGAACTGATGCGGCATTTGATGACCGTCTTCACGCAGTGCGTCCGCATCCCGGACAGCGCATGGTGGCGGCGAACCTGCGTACGTTGCTCGCAGGAAGCCAGATCCGCGAGTCACATCGGACTGGTGACGGTAAGGTGCAGGATGCCTACAGTCTGCGGTGCATGCCGCAGGTGCATGGTGCCTCGCGCGATACGATCGAATACGCTGCGGGAGTGATCGAGCGCGAGATGAATAGCGCTACCGACAACCCGCTCATCTTTGCCGATGACGACACGCATATTCAAGGCGGCAACTTCCATGGTCAGCCCCTTGCCCTTGTGCTGGACTTCCTTGCGATTGCCATTGCCGAGCTGGCGAATATCTCTGAGCGTCGCACGGAGCGCCTCGTCAACCATGCTCTTGGCGGCCTTCCTCGGTTCCTTACCCGGCAAGGGGGCTTGAACTCGGGGATGATGATCGCGCAGTACACGGCTGCTGCGCTGGTGAGTGAAAACAAGGTGCTGGCCCATCCGGCCAGCGTGGACAGCATTCCGACATCGGCCAACCAGGAAGACCACAATTCGATGGGCAGCATTGCCGCACGGAAGCTCTGGGATGTGATGCGTAATGTGGAGACGGTGATCAGCATTGAGGTCCTCTGCGCAAGCCGTGGGATTGAAATGCTACGTCCGCTGCGCAGTTCGGACCATCTCGAACGAGCCTGCGACGCACTCCGAAAAATTGTCCCATTCTGTGAAGAAGACACGGTTCTCTACCACGATATCGAGGCCGTGCGCGTCAGCGTGGCCGGCGGGTCGTTGCTGAATGCGGTTGACCCGGCCGTGTCGATCATCAACTGACCCGTTTACCATGCACGTCCAGTGGCACTCTTCCTCGGTCGATGCGACCGAGGCAGCCCTCGAAACGTCCCGAACTGCCGGATTGCGCGATGAGGACATTCAGAAGCGTGCTGAGCGCTACGGACGGAATGTTCTCTCGAAGGGGCGCGCAGAACATCCGGTTCTGCGGTTCCTTCGTCAGTTCCATGCGCCCCTTGTCTACATTCTGATCGCTGCCGGAATCGTAACGGCCGTTATCGGTGGATTGAGCGATACGTCCGTGATCTTCGGCGTTGTGCTGCTTAATGCCATTATCGGTTTTGTACAGGAAGGGAAGGCCATTTCCTCGCTGGCCCGGCTTGCAAACTCGGTGGTCGGAACCGCAACGGTTGTGCGCAAAGGCGTCCGACGTCATGTACCGATGGAAGATCTGGTGCCGGGCGATCTTGTTGTGCTGGAGAGCGGTGACCGTGTGCCGGCTGATCTGCGTCTGACGTGGGTAAAGGACCTGGCCATTGCCGAGGCGGCGCTCACCGGCGAAAGCCTCCCGTCGGAGAAACAGTCATATCCGGTTGACGGTGGTGCGGTCCTGGGTGATCGTGCCAGCATGGCCTATGCTTCGACCGTTGTGACTCGAGGCGCGGGCATGGGGCTTGTTGTTGCCACCGGTACAACAACGGAAGTTGGTACGATCTCGGCGTTGCTCACATCTGCCCCTACGCTTCAGACGCCCCTTACCATTCAGATCGCACGGTTCAGCAACATCATCCTCGTAGCCATTCTGGTGCTGGCTGCGGCAACGTTCGCTGTCGGTGTACTGCGCGGCGAAGCACCAGTCGATATGCTCATGGCTGCTGTAGCACTTGCTGTTGGTGCCATTCCCGAAGGACTCCCCGCAGCGGTGACGATCATTCTTGCCATCGGGGTGAACCGCATGGCCAAGCGCAGGGCCATCGTCCGCAGCCTGCCGGTGGTGGAAACGCTCGGGTCGACGACGGTGATCTGCAGCGATAAGACCGGCACACTGACAGAGAATCAGATGACCGTGGTGGCGCTGACAACCCCATCTGACAGGTACGTGGTACAGGGTACGGGGTACAGACCGGAGGGAGATATTCTCATGGCGGACCCTGATGCCGGACACAGCCGTGTTATGCATATGGGACGCGACGTTGCTCTTCATGAAACACTTCGCGCCGGAGTACTATGTTCAACAGCTGCAGTGCAGCATGATGAGGGCGCGTGGCACGCCGTTGGCGACCCGACCGAGGCGGCACTTGTTGTAGCTGGTATGAAGGCATCCATCCATCGCGATGTGGAGCAGGAGTTGATGCCGCTTGTGGACGTGATCCCGTTCTCGAGTGATGCGCAGTACATGGCTACGCTGCACCGCACGTCGCCAACCACGTCACGGATCTATCTCAAGGGAAGTCTTGAGTCTCTGCTTCCACGGTGCGCATCGATGTTGATGCGAGATGGCAAACAGCAGGCGCTGGATCCAGACGCCATTACGAGTCACGTAGAGACCATGAGTGCCGAAGGCTTGCGTGTGCTGGCGTGTGCGATGAAAGATCTCGACGGACTACCGGAAGAGATCACCTCCGATGATGTGATCAACGGCTGCGTGCTCACCGGCATTGCCGGCATGGTCGATCCGCCCCGTGGAGAGGTCCGCGCATCCGTTGCCGAGTGTCAGCAGGCCGGCGTTACCGTGAAGATGATCACTGGAGACCATGCGATCACGGCTGTGTCGATAGCACGTGAACTCGGTATCGTTGAGACCGTGGGCCATCCCAGCGAAAGCGTTCGGACGGGTCGCGACCTTGAGGGACTTTCCGACGAGCAGATGGAACTGGTGGCAGAGAACTACAACATCTTTGCCCGTGTAAGCCCCGAGCAGAAGCTGCGTCTGGTGCAGGCACTTCAGCGAAGGGGGCATGTGGTTGCCATGACCGGTGACGGCGTGAACGACGCACCGGCGTTGCGTACGGCCAACGTGGGTATTGCCATGGGGCGCAGCGGCACCGACGTAGCCAAGGACGCGTCGGCCATTGTTCTTACTGACGACAACTTCACGACCATCGTCGCTGCTGTCGAGGAAGGCCGGACGGTCTATGAGAACCTTCTGAAGTTTATCATCTGGACCGTGCCTACCAATGCCGCCGAGGGTCTTGTGATCCTTGTTGCCGTGGCTCTTGGCGTAGCTCTGCCAATCCTGCCGATCCACATTCTCTGGATCAACATGACCACGGCCGTGATCCTGGGTCTGCCCCTTGCCTTCGAACCGATGCCGCCAGACATCATGCAACGTCAGCCCCGGCGCAGCGATGCACCGCTGTTCTCCCGCGACATCCTGATGCGCACCGGTCTGATGACCATTCTGCTGCTGTCGTCGGGCTTTGGTATGTACCTCTGGGAGCTCTCTACCGGAAGCCCCCTTGCCGTAGCTCAAACCGCTGCATCGAATGCGTTTGTGTTTATTCAGATGTTCTATCTCTTCAACTGCCGCACACTTGTTTCGCCGACCGGTGCACCCGTAACTGCGAACATGACGGTGGTGTATGGGGCTGCGTTGATGACGGTACTTCAGATGGCGTTTACCTATTCGCCCTTCTTCCATGGGGCGTTCCACACCGCCCCCTT
>CAYMTW010000049.1:0-15224 GCA_964393485.1 uncultured Melioribacter sp.
ATGCAGGGTGTGAAGATCAACGACAAGCATATCGAAGTGATCGTCCGCCAGATGCTGCAGAAGGTTCGCGTTACGGACTCTGGAGATTCACCGTTCCTTGAAGGCGACCAAGTAGATCGGATGCGTTTCAGCGATGAGAACGACCGACTGAAGGGATGTGTCGTGGTTACGGATCCAGGCGACTCCAAGCTCAAGTACGGTCAGATCATCGACAAGCGCGTGGTGCGTGAGATCAATGCTGACCTCAAGAAGAACGAGAAGCAGGGCGCAAAGAGCCGTACGGCAGAGCCTGCCATCGGCGAGCCGCTGCTGCTTGGTATCACGCAGGCATCGCTTACGACCGAGTCGTGGCTTTCGGCCGCCTCGTTCCAGGAAACGACACGCGTCCTAGCTGATGCCTCGGCAGCAGCCAAGATGGACAAGCTCCTGGGTCTGAAGGAGAACATCATCTTGGGTCAGCTGATTCCTGCCGGTACAGGTCTTCGTGCGTATCAGTCGATGCTCGTTGCATCAGACGTCGGCAATATCTTCGGACCAGAGGCCATCATACCGCAGGTTGAAACCGAAGACGCGGCGGCACGCAAGCCGGTGCGTCGCACGGCACGCGTCGGTCAGGACTGATCTGTTCTGTCATGAAGTTTCTCAAGGGGCGATTCGGAAACGAGTCGCCCCTTTGTCATTTTGCGCCTCTATGCTCTATCAAACAATGATCATACGTGCCGTTCTGACGCTTAGCCTCGTGCTGCTGACGGTGCTACGGGGAAGCGCTCAGGATGTGCAGCGACTACCGATTACGACGGGGTTCAATCAAGACGTGACAATTGTTCCTACATTGGTGGGCGTTACGTGGCTTATTGATCTGACGACCGTCTACTGGAGATCGACAATATGGAAGGCACTGCCGGAACTGTATCGATGCGGTCCTGCTGCTGTTGTTGAAGCCGGTGAACGACTCACTGTTGTTGCGAAGCGACAAACACCGTCTGATACTTCATGGTGGATGTTCAGAACGTCGAGTGCCGTCAATGCAACACCGGTATGGCAGGACAGTGTAGCCCTGAACATTACGGGCCGATTTCTTGGCGGAGCATGGGGCTGGATGCTCTTCAGTTCCAGCGACATGGCCGACCCAATGGCAATTGAAGTGGTCGGTCCGAACGGTGAAGCCGCTAACGTAATCTACATGACGAGAGTCCGTAACTCAATGGCCGCCACCGTTCGGCAGTGCGGGGATTCAGTGATCATTCTTGATCGTAGTATCGGCTCGACGATGTGCGAAGTGATCCGTGGTGGTGCGTTGAAGTCTCCGTTGGAATGGACGACCGTCTTTCGTCCCGAAGTCCTTGATGGAAAGGTTGGCGATGGTGATGCCTTTGTGTACCAGACATCCGAAGGGGTGTATCTCGACCATCAAGGAAGTGTCCGTGTAGTGAAGGCCCTGACCGACCAATTGACCTCCCTGACGATCAACGGAACGATGGCCGCACGAGTGGCAAGGGGCGGCGTGGAGTTCGCACCGGACATCACACAGTCTGACGTAACGCTCTGTCCGGCCAATCCCAGACTGTATGCGAACTCCGATAATGTCAAGGCTGTCGTTTCGCCTTCAGCGATGTTCGTGCAGCGTGTCGATGGACGCCTTGAAGAGCTAAGGTCAACCACAGACACCTCGCACGTGGAGCAATGGCGTCTTGTTGAAGCGATTTCAGGAAGTAAGAGTCGCGGACCGTTATGCATGGTGTCAGGTACCAATGTGGTGGTGGCAGATCATTACGTGACGCGCGACGGAACAACGGCCCCCTGCATCAGCACCATCATTCCGGGTGCAGAATCGTGTGACACGTCCGTCGTGCGCACGGCACCGGCAATTCATCAGGCGCTACGTCGTTTGGGAGACGAGGTGTGGCTGACCACGGAGCGCGGAGTTGTTTCCTATCCATCGCAGAGGTTGATCCAGCAGCGACCCGGATATGAGGTTGTCTCGGTGGGAGGAAGGATCTACATGCAAACGTCTCGGGGAATCGAAGTTCGAAGGCCCGATGATACACTGTTCCGTGTGCTGATTCCTGCCGTGATCGGGATGGGCATGACCGTGGTCGGGGACACGATCCTCGTCGTCAAGATGCAGTTCGTAACCGCCCCCGAACCCGAAGGGCAGTTTACCGTCGATGCGTTTGACCTTGATGGGAATCCATACTTTTTTGACCGTCTGGTGGCGAGCGAAACTCGAGCACGGCTGCTGTCATACCGATCGATCGGTATCATCCGTGGTTCGGTTGTCCTCAATCTCGGACGACGGCTGTTCGTCAGCACTGACGCTGGTATGACGTGGGAAGACGTCGATGCCGGTGTCGAGTTTCTGACCACTATCGATGCGCACGACAATGAAGCCGTTGCATGGGCTCGCCAGCCCGATGGGCGCTCGGGTCCGGCACTGATGATCAGGCCCAATTCCTGGGTTGTGCAACCCGTTGAGATGCGCTCAGCAGCACCGGTGCTCGCCTGCGCTACGATGCCAGGCTGGTTCGTTTTCAGCACGGCCAATGGCGCGTGGTGCGTTAAGCAGCGGATAAGCTCTGTCGAAAATGGTAACTCCGACGGTGATTCGGAGTTCTTTGGCCAGGTGGAAGAGGAGCGACTTTTTGACGTGCGCGGACGATGGTTTGTACGTGCATCAGCGCCTTCGGGCACCTATTTTCATGCGGTTCGCATCGGAGCGCAATGGCGTGTCCGCTCGCTTGTCATCATTCCTTGAGGATTCCTGTGGTGCTTCGCCCCCTGATCATTGCCATGCTCATGATATCCGTCACCTGTGCCGCCGACACACTCTATGTGGCGCCGAGTGCAGCTGCTGGTGGGAACGGGGCGAGTTGGACATCTGCCTTCCGCACGATCGACGAGGCTGTTGCTGCCTGTGCCTCCGGTGATGAAGTGTGGGTGGCAAAGGGCGTGTACACGATTGCTCCGGCCGGACTTCAGATCAGCAATGGTACGCGCATGTATGGCGGATTCAAAGGCACAGAGACTGTTCGCGAGCAGCGAGACTGGTACCGCAACCGCACCGTGATGAACTCGGAGAACGGGGCGAGCATCCTGACGCTCAATCAGTGCGATTCGATCACCCGCGTTGATGGATTTGTCTTCAGGGGTACGCAAAGCAGTGCTATTGCTGTTAATGGCGGTGCACCGCGGATCTTCAACAATCACTTCTTCAACTGCACATCCAAAGGCAATGGCGCGGCCATTAGGATGATCGGTGGCGGACGCGTACAGATCGAGTATTGTGTGTTCGAGAGCTGCACCGCATCAGGCGATGGTGGTGCCGTGTACATCAACTCGGA
Source organism: uncultured Melioribacter sp. (assembly GCA_964393485.1). Lineage (GTDB taxonomy): Bacteria > Bacteroidota > Ignavibacteria > Kapaibacteriales > Kapaibacteriaceae > UBA10438. The sequence continues at coordinate 3,342 of CAYMTW010000049.1, forward strand.
CCTTACCAGTCCGGCTTGGAGCCGTCAATGGGGACCCTTTGTTGGACAGTCATTTTTTATCAACTGCGTGGCCAATCGCGGTGGTGGACTCTATATCTCAGGGTCGCCGGGAACCTCGCAGATCGTTTCGTCTGTGTTCTCTGGCAATTCCGCTTCGATCTCGGGTGGAGCAATTGGCTCAGACAGTTCTGATCTGTATGTCAACAACATTACATTTTACAAAAACTATCTTACGGGTGACAACCGGTTAGGGGGCAAATCCACGGCACTCAACGCCGGGATGATCCAGAACTGCCTGATGTGGAATGGCGACGAAGACACCACGATGCACGTCGTGCAGCTCAAGCCCGATGGCGATACACTGAAGCTCATTGGACGTGCGAATGTGATTGAACGGGATTTTGACTATGGCTTCTGGCAGTTCCAGCCTGACTTTGTAGACACATCCGATCTTGATGGTGCCGACAACATCTACGGTACCGACGATGACGGTCTGAACCAGCTACCAGGCTCGATCGGCCGCGATGGCGGTTATCTGGATGCCTACGTCAATCACCGTCAGCATGATATCATTGGCAATCCGCGACTCGTCGGTCGAAAGATCGATATCGGAGCGTATGAGTCTCAGCGTGATGGACGCATGGGATATCGCGAGGTGATGAAAGAGATGCGCAAGGGTGGTCTTGTGTTTCTGTACCGGCACGGCAAGACCGACTGGGATCAGAAGGACAAGGGGCCGTCTGCGGAGTGCTTCCCCGGACGCAATCTCATTACTGAGGGTCGCGAACAGTGTGACGAGATTGGCAAAGCCCAGCGTTTTCTGGGCGTGCCCCAGGGAGAGGCGTTTTCCTCACCGGTTTGCCGCTGCTGGGAAACGCTCCAGATCATGGTTGGCCGGTATGAAAAGAAAGATCACTGGGCAGGGGGCGTTGCATCCGGTCAGACAGAGCAGTTGCGGCTGCAAGATCTTAGTACACCGGTGCCCAGTGGCAACCGTTTCATCTCAACGCATGACGCCGTGTGTCAGGCGGTCTATAATGGCTACGGTACCGGGGAACTGATCACGACCGCCGAGTACATGGAAGGCGACGCATTGATCGTGCGTCCACTCGGCGGCACTCAGAACGAGATCCTTACCCATTGGTGCTCGGAGAACTGGACGCGGTATCACGTGCGGTTTCCAGACGAAGTGACCGATGTCTTTGAAGATCCGGCCCTAGCAACGGATATCACGGTAGCTCCGATCCCGGCGTCTGATGTTGTGCGGCTTGGAGCTTCGCGAGACGGACAGGTCAGGGTCGCAAATGTGCTCGGCGCAACAGTCGCCATCGTTGATCTGACGGCAATGCAGAACTCAACCGTGGATGTTTCGGCATGGCCGACGGGCACCTACTTCGTGATCGGTGCTACGGCAACGGTCGCGTTCACGGTTCTGCACTGATATTGCACTTCGCGTAAGCGCCCTTTACGCCTCGCTACGTCCGTAGGCGTTGGCTTTTGCATCATCAAAAGCCCCCTCCCAGCGTGCGATAACAACGGTAGCCAGGCAGTTGCCCAGAAGGTTGACGCTGGTGCGGGCCATGTCCATGAACTCATCGACGCCAAAGATCATGGCCACGGCGATCGGACCGTAGTGTCTCAGATTTTCCGGCAGGAATGTCGATAGCGTTGCCAGAAGTATGACGAGTGATGCCCGTGGTACGGCAGCAACTCCTTTTGAGGTGATCATGAGCGCGAGCATCATTGTGATCTGCTGGCCGATGTCGAATGTAAATCCGGGTACGGTCGTAGCTATTGCCTGCATGACGAAAACGCTGGCCATTGATAGATACAATGTGGTGCCATCGAGATTGAACGTATAGCCTGCAGGCATCACAAAGCCGACGATATGCTTCGGAACGCCAAACTGCTCCATACGCTCCATGGCCATCGGTAGAGCGCTCTCACTTGACGTTGTTACGAAGGCAAGCGTGAATGGCTCGCGAATAGCCTTGATGAAGGGGCGAACAGGAACTCTCGCTATAACGATAACCGAGCCGAAGACGAGAATAACAAAGAGCAGAAGTGCCAGATATAAGGCCCCAATCAATAATCCAAGCGATCCAAGAATGCCAAGCCCCTGATGTCCGATCGTCGAAGCCATGGCAGCGCCGATCCCGATGGGGGCAAACCGCATTATGAGATTGGTGAAGGCGAACATTGTCTGAGCAAGAGACTCGCACCATGTAAGGATCGGCTTGGCGTGGTCACCAACGCGTGTTAGTGCCAGCGCAAAAAGGACTGAGAAGGTTACGATCTGCAGAACATCTCCTGTGGCCATCGCATCAATGATGCTCGTCGGGAAGATGTGGACGATGGTCTCGATCAGCGTCTTTGGATGGTTCGTTGCAACGCTTCCAAGAGTGCCGGGGTCACCTACGAGCGTGATGCCAACTCCCGGCTGCACAACGTTCACTACCGCAAGGCCGATGAACAACGCCAGAGTTGTTGCTATCTCGAAGTAGAGAAGCGATTTAGCGCCCAACCGCCCAACGTGGGAGCCGTGTCCGCCGCCAGCAATACCGACGACCACCGTAGCAAAGACCAGAGGGGCAATGATCACCTTGATCAGATGGAGAAAGACATCTCGCAACCAGCTGATGCTAGTGCCGACCTCGGGGGCGGCATATCCCAGGGCAATGCCCAGTGCCACGCCGAGAAGAATCTGTTTCGTCAGGGTAAACTTCATGCAAGAAGTTACGAACTCACCATGAGCGGGCGATGCTTGCCCCCTTACTTCTGCCGTACCAGGCTGATCGACGCGCGATCCTGTCCGTCGCTGACATCAATGCTGTAGCTACCGGCCGGAAGCTCAACAAGGCTGATGACCAGACTATTCAACCCATGCTCAAGCGCTGGCGTGCTGCTCCAGAGCGTTGCCCCGCGCAGATCTCGAATCGAGACCGTGATCGTGGAGGCTTGGGCAACGACGTAGGAGAGAGCGTAGGCATCTCGCGCAGGATTTGGGCCGCAGCTCAGGATGGTAATGGGTGACGTACCTGATCGCGCATCGTCTGCCACAGAAGTCACAGTGGGTGGGTCATTCGGAGCAGGCTCGTCTTGCACAGTCTTAGCCGGGGCAGCTGTAGCTGCCCTCTCTAACTGACTGGTGCCGGACAACGAGCGATAGCCCCGCTCCCACCGCTGAGTTGTTGGACGCTCGGTGAGACTCTTGACGAAGTACCAATCCGACTGCACTGAGTCACGGAAGAAGGAAACAACCATGTAACCATGGTCCGTGATGTTGCTCCACTTCAAATGTGGGTTGCGCTGAGATAAAGTGGTATCGACCGTCTTCAGCAACTGAGGTTGAATGGCGTTCAGTCCTGCCACAGTCGAGAAGTTCTCGTCAAAGTTTGACGAGGTCACGCTGGGTGTGATAAACTCGACGGCTACTGGTTTCATCTTCTCGCCGATCACCACAGGTACCTCCATCGCAAAGGTGGAATGAAAGTCACCGGTAACGATCACGGTGTTTTCGACAGGGCTGCTTCGCAGAATGGTGCTGAGCTGACGTCGCTGTGCCGGATAGTTGCTCCACACATCGCCGTAGAATGCCTGCTCAAAGATGGTCTGTAGCGCTGGCAGCTGTGGACGCAGGATCGCGGTGAACAGGGGGCCGATGGACGTAAACAGGTAGTTGGTGTCGATGGGTGTCACGTTCACCGGAGAATAGATCACCTGATTGCCAATCAGCTTCCAGCGTGCTGCGCTCGTCATCAGATTCTCAGTGAGCCAACTGAACTGGCTGGCTGACATGATCTTGCGGTCAGGATCGTTGAGAGCATCCTTTGCAGCTTGAGAGGCCGAGGGGCCGACCTCTTCGATTTGCTTGTCGCGACCTTCGAGTCGAGTGTCGATCATGGAAATGTCCACGAGATCGCCGATAACAAAGCGACGATAGATCGTCCCGTCAGAGGACTCGCGGGTCGGCATCCATTCATAGCAGGCCTGACGTGACATGGCTTTACGGACATTCCAGTCCCCTTCTTCCGCCTGGTGATTCTGAGCGCCATTGGTGTACGAATCATTGGCCGATTCATGGTCATCCCACACATGGATCATCGGATGCTGTTGATGCAGGCGGCGCAGATCAGGATCAAGACGGTACTGACTGTAGCGAGTGCGATAGTCGGTCAGCTTGACGAGTTCAGCGTCTGGCGCGTGTTTGCGACCGAGTCTAGCACCGACCTGCCCTCCAAAGGATGTAGTGTCCGCATCATACTCGTAGATATAGTCTCCGAGATGCAGCACCGCATCGAGGTCATTGCGATCAGCAATGAAACCGTACGTTGTAAAGTATCCAGCAGGATAGTTTGAACACGACACAACGGCCAGCTTTGCATGGATAATGCCTCCAAATCGAAGCGTGCGCGTGCGACCCGTGAGCGAGGCACGTCCATAGGCGACGAAGCCGTAATAGTAGACCATGTTTGGCTTGAGGTCGTCAACATCGACCTTGATGGTGTAGTCACGATCTGCGCTGGCAACGACAGCCCCCTGCTTCACGATGTTCGTCAGAGATGGGTCGGTGGCCACGCGCCACTTGACATCGACATTCTCCTGACCGTTCTCGGGTGTGACACGTGTCCAAATGATGACGCGATTGGTCAGCGGGTCGCCGCTTGCAACGCCATGAAAGAACGGACGAAGCCGTTCATCCACCTGGGTCACCTCGGCTCGTTTACTTTGGCGGGGCTCGTGGCCGGCGCGGCGCACGCTGAACATGTCATTGCGCATGTCCTGGGCACGGACCGCTAGAGATGTTGTCAGAATGAGAACGAAAGCGAAGAGTCTTGTGATCATACAACACCGATTGGGTACGTGGGTGGAACGCAATCTAGTGCACTAATGTTTCCTTGCGATTGACCTATGTCAATGATCAAGAAACATCAGCTCGCGACGAAGATCTGTGCTCACTGTCAACGTCCGTTCGCATGGCGTAAAAAGTGGGAACGCGTCTGGGACGAGGTTAAATACTGTTCCGATGCCTGCCGTCGCAACAGGAAGGGGGCTACGCATGGCGCTTGAGTTTCACATTGGCCGTGCCCAGCGTCTTTCGGACAATCCGCGCTTACGCTCGGCATGCGAGAGCTCCGAGTTCTTACTGCCGGTCTACGATTTGGACTCCTCGGTAACGATGGGGCCTCACCGAGCTGCGTTTCTGCTCGGGTCACTGCGGTCGCTGCAGCGCGATCTGCGCTCTCGAGGATCGGATCTTCTGGTCCGTATTCAGCCCCCTGATCCGGAAGCAGCGCATCTCTACCATCAGTCCGAGACGCTCTACCATGTGGACGATCTGCCGTCGAGCCTCGAGCGTCTGCCGGGAGTGTTCACCTCATTCCGCCGTGATATCGAACGCAATGCAACGGCCTGGCACGCCCCCTTGCCGGCGCCGGCCAAGCTGCCGCCGTTGCCTCCCGGCGTGTCATGTCCGGATGTGCCGACAACCGAAGATCTCGGTATCGCAATCCCTGAGTTTGATGACAGAAGTGCCTTCCCCTTTCACCGGTCGGACTTTGCTCCGAGTGAAGCCGCGGCGCTTGCACATCTGAGGCAGTATCTGGAAAGCCGTCGCATCGATTCGTACAAGGTCACCCGCAACGGACTGATAGGTACAGACTTCTCGAGTAAGTTTTCGCCGTGGCTGGCTCTGGGGATCATCTCGGCGCGAACTATTGCTGAGACTGTTCGTGAATACGAACGTCGCCATGGATCGAACGACGGAACCTATTGGTTATGGTTTGAGCTTGTCTGGCGGGACTTCTTTGCCTTCCGATCGATGACGGAAGCGTCAGGTGCGATGAAGCAGGAGCCTCGTAATGGTAGCGCACCGTTCCGCCTATGGTGTCAGGGGGCCACGGGCTCCGGCTTTGTCGATGCTGCCATGACTGAGCTTGCTCGCACGGGTTGGATGAGCAACCGCATACGGCAGATCGCAGCGAGTTATCTGATTCACGAGCTACGCTGTCCCTGGCAATGGGGTGAGTGGTGGTTCGCCACGAATCTTATTGACTACGATCCGGCATCCAACGAAGGTAACTGGCGCTACATTGCCGGACAGGGGGCTGACCCGCGTGGCGGACGTCGCTTCAGCATCAAGCACCAGCAACAGTCGTATGATCCACAGCACACCTACGCCAGATACTGGCTCGGGGAGTGATGATGCAGGTACGGCTCATTCTTGGCGATCAGCTCAACGAGCAGCATTCATGGTTTTCGCAGGTCGATCCCGGCGTCGTGTATGTGATGATGGAGGTGCGCAGCGAAACTGATTACGTACGCCATCACGCACAAAAGGTCATCGCCATCTTCGCGGCAATGCGACGCTTTGCCGAAGTGCTGCGCCATCGCGGTCATGTCGTCGAATACGTTACGATCTCTGATCCAGTCAACCGGCAGGATCTGCTTGGAAACATCCAGCGGGTGGTCGAGCAATGCGGGGCAACCTCCTTTGCCTATCAGGAGCCCGATGAGTACCGTGTCGAACAGATTCTCGGCGCGGCCACCACGGTGCTTGGTGTCGATTGTCTATGCGTTCCCAGCGAACACTTCCTTACCACACGGGATGAGGTTGGCATCTTCTTCGCATCCAACAAACGCTGGCTCATGGAACGCTTCTACCGCATGATGAGACGTCGGTATGCGATCCTGATGACGTTGGATGATGAGCCCCTTGGCGGAGAATGGAACTATGACGATGAAAACCGTAGCGCCTGGAAGGGGGCTCCTGCCGAACCTGAGGACCGGCGTCCGCACCATGATCACACGGACCTCTGGCGGGAGATTGTCGATGCTGGTGTGCAGACCATGGGCGAGTCCCATGCTGATGATTTCCGCTGGCCCGTTGACCGTCAGGAGGCCTTGCAGCAGCTCGACGATTTTCTTGCAACCGGGATACAGCACTTTGGCACCTATCAGGATGCCATGCATCATCAGGCCCGCAGGTTGTTTCACTCGCTGCTTTCCTTTGCCCTGAACGTCAAAATGCTCTCGCCACTGGAGGTGATCAAACGGGTCGAGGAGGCCTATCACCGCGGGGGGATCGAGATCAATCACGCCGAGGGGTTCATCCGGCAGATCCTGGGCTGGCGCGAGTACGTGCGTGGGGTGTACTGGGCGCGTATGCCCGACTACGTCGAGCAGAACTTCTTCGGTCATGCCGAGCCCCTTCCCGAATGGTTTTGGACCGGCAAGACCGACATGCGATGCCTGTCGCTTGCCATCGGTCAGTCCCTCGATATGGCCTATGCGCATCACATCCAGCGGCTGATGATCATCGGTAACTATGCGCTTCTGGCCGGACTCGACCCGAGGGCCGTACATGAGTGGTATCTCGGCATTTACATCGACGCCTTTGAATGGGTGGAGCTTCCCAATACGCTCGGGATGAGTCAGTATGCTGACGGCGGATTTCTGGCTACCAAACCCTACGTATCCAGTGCGGCCTACATCAACCGCATGAGTGACTCGTGCAAGGGCTGTGCCTTTGACGCAAAGAAGAAAATCGGAGAAGGGGCTTGCCCCTTCAATGCCATGTACTGGGATTTCTTCCGTCGCAACGAAAGCGTACTGAGATCAAATCACCGTCTGTCGATGGTGTATCGTCAGCTCGACCGGACCTCGTAACTTCGTCGATGCAGACTGCCCACATTCCGGCGCTGACAGGCGTGCGCGCCGTGGCCGCCGGCATTGTCTTCATCGGACACATGATCGGTCCGCATCACGATGTCGTGCCTGCTCCGCTGCGATATGGTTGGACAGGCGTCAATATCTTCTTTGCCCTCTCGGGCTACCTCTTCCAGCACCTGTATGCCGAGTCGATCGTTGCAGGCATGTTTTCCTGGTCGGCTTACATCAAACGACGTCTGATCCGGATTTACCCGGTCACCTCGCTCGTGGTTCTGCTTTCGACACTGTCACTTCTGGGTACTGTCTCACCGTTCGACGTCGGTCTGCATCTGACGCTGCTTCACGGCTGGCATCCGTACTATCGCATGACGCTCAACGCGCCCATGTGGACGCTCACGCTCGAAGAGAGCTTCTACATCCTTGCGCCGGTTCTGATCTACTATCTGACGAAGTTCCAGACAGACCTCCGCCGCAGGCTGAAGCTCAATCGCCTTGGACTGTTGCCGCTGACGGCGACAGTAGCCGTAGCCGTGATTCTCTGGGCACTGACCGTTGCCTCCGGACGTGGTATTGCCGAGTACTATCGCGAGATCGCCTACTTCTTCACAGGACGCTGGGATCCAAACGTGTTGACGTACACCATATTCGGTCGGCTTGCTGACTTCGTATCCGGCATGCTGGCGGCCAGTATTATGGCAAGTTACCGTGGCCGGCTATCGGGCAGGGGAGACATCCTTGTTGCAGTTGGCGGCGGACTCTACTTCGTCTGCATCAACGCCATTGTTGCCCTCGGTGGACCTACTATGGCGGGCAATCACAAACTCGGAACCATCGCACTCAATGGGCTGGCCCTCTGTGCCGCCATCGTGATTGCCGGACTCCACGCAGGGGGCTGGACATCGCGCCTGCTGTCGACACGTCCGGCCGTCCTTCTTGGCGAATGCTCATTCGCCCTTTACCTAATCCAGTTTATGCCCCTTGGCCCAAGCCGCAATATTGGGATGGACTTGCAGTGGAATCTCGAACAGGCCGGACTGCACTTTCTGCTGGCGGCCTTCATCGCCTACATCGTGATGAACATCGCCTCACTTGGCCTGCACTTCTTCTATGAACGTCCCGTCGGGCAGGCGCTGAAGAGAAGGTTCCAGGTGTGAGGTTTCAGGGATGAACGTCAATTCTGAGCAGACGCTAAAGTTGCCATGCCTTTCGTAGGAAGCTTAGCGGTATGCTGCACAAGACGCTGGTGCGGGATCGTCATTCCCGCGAAAGCGGGAATCCATATGCGAGCTGCTCGCGCAGTTGCGCGTGCAGCTCTTTCTCTCTATTGTTTCCCCATTTGCCAAAGGCGTCGGGCGTCATACTGAGGAGCCGAAGGCGGCGAAGGACCTGACCTGCTCGACACGATGGCAACAGTAGGCTTGCGCGGGACACTGCGCGGGAGGTAACCTGAAACCCGCCCGCCCCCACACACAAAAAAAAGACCGCACAATGTGCGGTCTTTCTTTGTGTTTCGTTGAGCGGACCCGTAGGGATTCGAACCCCAAACCTTCTGATCCGTAGTCAGATGCTCTATCCAGTTGAGCTACGGGTCCGTGACGACGTGCGTCGAAAGTTCAACCTTAGGCCGAAAGCTTCTTGACAGCCTTGGCCAAGCGGCTCTTCTTGTTTGCCGCGTTGTTCTTCTTGATGATGCCGCGGGCTGCAACACGGTCCAGAATGCTGAACGCTGCGCGAAGTGCCTCTTGCGCCGCATCGACTGTTGTGGCAGTGCGCACAGCCTTGATAGCCTCGCGCATGACCTTCTTATTACCGCGGTTGTAGATCTTGCGCTTCCGTGACTGACGTATACGCTTGATCGCTGACTTATGATGTGCCATGTGTGTGGCGCCTATCGATCGTGAAAACTTCTGGGCCGCAAAGATAGGCACCGTTTCCAAATAAACAAGGGCAATGGTAGGGGGCCAGTGGCTAGTTTTGTCTCGATGACATTGCTTGAACAACTGTCGTTGCTCACCACCGAGTCCGTGAACCCTGCCACAGCGGCAATTGACCGGGCCGATGCCCGGCAGATCGCCGAGATTCTTCATGCCGAGGATAGGCTGGTGGCACAGGCTGTGGAGACGCAGCTATCGCACATTGCAGAGGCCATTGAAGTGGTGGCCTATGCGTTGGGTCATGGAGGACGCCTGATATACGTCGGGGCCGGCACAAGCGGGCGCCTCGGTATCCTCGATGCGTCTGAGATGCCCCCTACCTATGGAACACCACCAGAATTGGTGCAAGGAATCATTGCCGGAGGCCGTGACGCCGTGTTCCGTTCGGTGGAGGGGGCGGAGGACTCTGCCGAGGAGGGTGCGCGAGCTCTTGAGGATGCTACTTTGGGTTCTCTGGACGTTGTGTGTGGGATAACGGCATCGGGAAGGACCCCCTTCGTCCTAGGGGCGCTCAGATATGCCCGCCGGATGCAATCCCGTACCATCCTGGTCAGTACAAATCCTCGTGACGTGGTTGCCGACCTCTGCCCGGAGGCCGAGATCCTGATCTGCCCCGTTGTTGGACCTGAGCCGATCGCCGGTTCAACGCGCATGAAGTCTGGTACGGCCCAGAAGATGGTGCTGAATATGATCACCACTGGGGCGATGGTTCGGCTTGGGAAGACCTATGGCAACGTCATGGTCGATGTGCAGCTGACCAATGAAAAGCTCCGTCAGCGGGCTATCCGCACGGTCATGTCTATCTGTGGGGTTGATCCCACTCGGGCGGCTGAACTTCTTTCGGCAGCCAACGGACATGTGAAAACGGCTCTTGTCATGCATGCTGGTGCCTGTTCACGAGAAGACGCCGAGATACGTCTTGCCAGTGCTCAGGGAATTGTACGAATCGCCATGGAGACTATGAAATGACTCTGAATGCTCTCGTCACGCTTGCCAATGAGAAGGGGCTCAGTTTTGATGAGTTCTACATGCGAGCTGAGACGCGTATGGACGCCAATGACCCAGAAGACCGCTACGCGTCCGGGCGCCCGCTGAATCATTCCCGAATGGCTCGACATCTGAAAACCTACGAGCCTGGAGCAGGAATCATCAATTCGATCGTTGACATTGCCGCTCCACAGACGTGGGTCGTGATCACCGAGGATTGGTGCGGTGATTCTGCTCAGACAGTGCCGATCATTGCTCGTATTGCTGGTTTGAGTCCAAACGTTACTCTGAGGATTCTCGATCGGGATACCTATCCGGATGCCATAGAAAGCTACCTGACCAATGGTGCTCGCTCCATACCGATCGTGATTGCTACTCAGGCTGATCAGGATGGCAACCCTGAAGAGCTTTGGGTGTGGGGTCCGCGTCCTGATGCTGCCAAGCCCCTTGTCACCGCCTGGAAGAACGAGCACGAGACCAGCACCGACTGGTATCCATTGCTCCACACGTGGTATGCTCACAATGCTCAGTCGAATGTGGAGTCGGATATGCTTGGCCGGATCAACGCCCTGGTGCAGAGGTAGATCATGGAATTCATTACCGGCATCATCGATTTTATCCTTCACATCGATTCCCATCTGGTGACGATCACGTCGCAGTATGGGGTCTGGGCGTATGCCGTGCTCTTTTTGATCGTTTTTGCCGAGACGGGTCTCGTCGTCACGCCGTTCCTCCCCGGGGATTCGCTCCTGTTTGCGGCGGGAGCCATTTGTGCGCTTGGCAGCATGGACGTGGCAACGCTTGGAGTGCTGTTGATCATCGCAGCGATCGTCGGTGATGGAGTCAATTATGCCGTCGGCATGCGAATCGGTCCGCGCGTATTCAGCCGTCCAAGCTCGCGATGGCTGAACCGGGCTCACCTTCGTCGCGCCCATGATTTTTATGAGAAGCACGGTGGCAAGACCATCGTGCTAGCCCGGTTTATGCCCATCATTCGGACGTTTGCTCCCTTTGTTGCCGGAGTCGGACAAATGCGCTACCGGCAGTTTTTGATCTATAATGTGGTTGGTGCTGTTGTTTGGGTTGTCTCGTTTCTTGCTCTTGGCTACCTCTTCGGGAACCAACCAACCGTCAAAAAGAATTTCACTCTGGTCATTGCCGCGATCATCGTGATCAGCGCCGTTCCGGCGGTCATCGAAATGGTCAGGGCGCGGCGAGAGTTGTAACTTGCTACGGCGCTTGGATGGCGAAACTGGCAGACGCACGAGACTTAAAATCTCGTGTCCCGTAA
>CAYMTW010000050.1:0-13862 GCA_964393485.1 uncultured Melioribacter sp.
CCGGCTTGTAGAGCGTTCCCACCTGCGCCGTAAGGTTCGGCTTGAACATGCCATTGCCCATGATGAGAAACAGCAGGGCTATCAGGAAGTAGGCCTCAAATGCCATCAGGAAGTGTCCGATGGCCATGAGGATAGCGCCTGTGTACACCGCATTAGTCTTGCCCAGATACCGGTCGGCTAGCCAGCCACCAATGAATGGTGTGAAGTACACAAAGCCTGTGTAGAGACCATAGATCTGCGACGACATGCCAATGTTTGAGAGGGGGCCAAACAGCGACGTCAGGAAGTTCGACAGGCCGGTAAATCCTATCACGCTCCACTTCAGGCTGGGGTCGATCAAGAGGTACTTGGTCATGTACAGCACAAGCAACGCGCGCATGCCATAGTAACTGAACCGTTCCCACATCTCCGTAAAGAAGAGATAAGAAAGTCCAATCGGGTGACCAAACAATTCCTTTTGTGATGAAGACATTTACGACCCCTGAGAAACTGATGGGCGAAAGATACGATGTTGGGTATTAGGTGCGGGACACCTCTTCCCTATTCGACCACTCTCCTAGCCCCTTTCCAGCGCTTGTCCCAGTAGGGTTCAGAAAGGGAGGAGACAACGACACCGCTCGACGTGGAGCTGTGGACGAAGCGTCCGTCGGAGAGGTAGATACCGACGTGGTTTACCGAGCCGTTCTTGCCGGTAGCGAAGAAGACCAGATCTGCTGGTTGCAGGTCTGAGCGATCCACGGATGTGCCGCGGGCAAACAGTTCCGATGATGTTCGCGGCAGAACGGGCGTAATGTTCTGCAGGCAATAGAGCACGAAACCGGAGCAGTCAAAGCAGTCCGGCGTCATGCCGGCACCGCAATAAGGGGTGCCGATCAAATCCTGAGCTTTGTCGAGCGCAGAGCGTATGGCAGGGGGCGCACTGACACGAACGCGGGATGAGCTGGCGCAGCCGCTGAGCGCGGCAACAAGGGCACAGAGGGCAAGAAGAATAAGCCCCTTACGCATCCTTCTCTTGAGGCATCAGAATCGAGGCCAGCACACTGACCGAGAGGACAACGGCGATGACACCCAGGGCGATCTCGATCGGCATCACGTAGAAGTCGTGGATGAGCATCTTGACACCGATAAAAGACAGGATGACGCTGAGGCCGTACTTGAGGTAGTGGAAGATGCCCATCACGCCGGCTACGGCGAAGAAGAGCGAGCGCAGACCCATCACGGCGAAGACGTTCGAGGTGAAGACGATGAACGGATCCTTGGTGACGGCGAAGATGGCCGGGATGGAATCGACGGCAAAGACCAGGTCGGTGAATTCGACGACGATCACGACGAGGAAAAGGGGCGTAAACCAGCGTACACCGTCCTTGATGATCCAGAACCGCTCCTGATGATACACGGGGGTGATGCGAAGGTACTTGCGAGCAATGCGCACCACCGCGTTGGCCTCGAGTTCCTCGGCTTCTTCATCACTGAAGGCCATGCGTATGCCGGTAAAGACCAGGAAGGCACCGAAGACGTAGAAGATCCAGTGGAACGTGGCGATAAGTACGGCTCCGATGCCGATCATCGCACCACGCATAATAAGAGCACCGATAATGCCCCAGAACAGCACCTTGTGATGGTACTGCGGGGCAACCTTGAAGTACTTCAGGATCAGGATGATCACAAAGATGTTGTCCACCGAGAGCGACTGTTCCAGCAGGTAGCCTGCAAAGAACTCCTGCGCCGCCACAGGCCCCTTTTCGAAATAGACAAAGAGGTTGAACAGAAGGGCCAGACAGACCCAGAACACGGTCCAGCCGACAGCCTCGCTAACCTTGACCACGTGGGGTGTCTTGTTGAACACGCCAAGGTCGAGAGCAAGAAGCAGCAGAACGAGGATGATGAAGCCGGTGTAGAGGATCGGCTCGGGGATGACGGGTAGCATCATGTTTTGCGAAACTACGACCGTAGATTGTACAAATGGGTCCACTGATTCTCATCGATGGCATGTCGCTCGTCTTTCGGGCCTACCATGCCCTGCAACGCACCGGCATGCAGTCGCCCTCCGGCGAGCCGACATTTGCCGTGTTTGCCTTTGCCAACATCCTTACTTCGCTGCTCGACAAGCATAATCCCGACGCGATCGCCGTGGTGTTCGACACGCCAGAGCCGACGTTCCGGCATATCATGTATGACCAGTACAAAGCCCATCGCGATGCTTTCCCGGAGGACCTCGTCCCGCAGCTGGCTCGCATCAAGCAGCTGATCTCCCTCATGGGGCTTGAGATGGTGGAGATGCCGGGCTTTGAGGCCGATGATATCATCGGGACGATCTGCCGACGCGAGAGTAATGATGGGCATGATATCCTCTGCGTGACATCCGACAAGGACTACTTCCAGCTCGTCAATGACAAGGTCAAGATCCTGCGTCCGGGTAAGGATGTTGGCGAGTATGACGTTATGGACGCTGTAAAGGTCAAAGACAAGTTCGGTGTCGGCCCCGATCATGTGATCGACGTGCTTGCGCTCATCGGAGACTCCTCCGACAACGTCCCGGGCGTAAAGGGCGTCGGCGAAAAGACCGCAATACCACTTATCGAACAATTCGGATCGCTCGAAGCACTCTATGAGCACCTCGACGCGGTCGAGCGTGCATCGGTGAAGAAGAAGCTGGAAGAGAGTCGAGACATGGCGTTTCTCTCCAAGCAACTCGTGACAATCCACACTGACGTGCCTATCGATGCCAAGCGGGTTGCCCTGGTGCGCCGTCCGATTGATGCCCTGGCCATCGACGGCTTCTGCGAGGAGCTGGGCTTTGGCACACTTCGGCGCAAGTTCGCCAAGTACGCACAAGCCATCGGTGGCGATCCTGCATCTGCTGTCGATTCGGGTGCTCGGCACGAGAGTTCGCAGCCCCAGGCAGAGCCAACCCATCACCTGGCAATTCTTTCGGACCTTCCGCACGACTACACGCTTGTCGACACGCCTGGCTCGCTCGAGCTGGCCATCAACGAGCTGAACGGCGCTACTGAGCTGTCCTTCGATCTTGAGACCACCGGACTCGATGCCATGCGCTGCCGCATCGTTGGAGTGGCCCTGAGCGCCGTGGAAGGCAAGGCCTTCTACATCGATGTGGATGATCCGGATCCTCTCGAAGGGGGCTCCCTCTTCGGTGAGCATGGCGGTGGACATGGTCTGCCGGTAGCCGATGTCGTGAAGGCCATCAAGCCCCTTCTCGAGGACCCGTCGATCGAGAAGCTGGGTCAGAACGCCAAGTTCGACATGCTGATTTTAAGTCGGTATGGCGTTAGCGTAAGCCCCCTGGCATTCGACAGTATGCTTGCCAGCTACGTGCTCGACCCAGACCGACCGCATAATCTTGATGCTCTGTCTGAACGATGGTTGAAGTATGCACCGATCTCGATCACCACGCTCATCGGTGAGAAGCGCGGCCAGCAGCTTTCAATGCGCGAGATCGATCCGGCGCGCGTGTCGGACTACGCCTGCGAGGATGCCGATGTAGCTCTAAAACTTCGTCATACCCTGCAGCCTGAGCTGGAAAAGTCAGAGCTGCTCGACTTTGCCCGCAGGGTGGAGTTTGCCGCCGTGCCGGTGCTGGTGACGATGGAACGAAACGGTGTGTGCATCAACACCGAATCGCTCGGTGGACTCGGCGAGTTCATGCGCAGCGAGGCGCGTCGACTCGAAGCGGAGATATGGAAGGAAGCTGGCGAAGAGTTCACCATTGCCTCGCCGAAGCAGCTGGCCGAAGTGCTCTTCGAAAAGCTCATGCTGCCGGCATCGAAGAAGACCAAGACCGGGTACTCGACGGATTCGTCGGTGCTGACAGAGCTTGCAGATTCGTATCCGATCGCCCAGATGATCCTCGACTACCGTCAGGTGGAGAAACTCCGCTCGACGTACGTGGAATCCTTGCCAAAGCTCATCAATCCCGATACGGGGCGCGTGCATACAACGTTCAACCAGACCGTGGCTGCAACCGGACGTCTTTCATCCACCGAACCCAACCTGCAGAACATTCCCATCCGTACAGAGCTTGGACTGCGTATCCGCAAGGCCTTTGTACCGCAGCGCAAGGGGTGGGTGATGGTCTCGGCCGACTATTCTCAGATCGAGCTGCGCATCATGGCAGCCATCTCGCAAGATGAGAACCTTCGTGCAGCCTTTGCCTCCGGTGCGGACATTCATTCGGCCACCGCAGCTATCCTGCACGATGTGCCGATCAGCGAGGTCACGTCGGATCAGCGTCGCGTAGCCAAGACCGTCAACTTCGGTATCATGTATGGTCTGGGCGCATTCGGTCTGGCGCAGCGCCTTGGCATCCCACGCACCGAAGGTCAGAAGATCATCGAGAGCTACTTCGAAAAGTACCCCGGCATCAAGCGCTACATGGACGAGACCATTGAGTCGACTCGTGAAAGGGGCTATGCATCCACGATCCTCGGACGTCGCCGGTACTTTCCGATGATCAATGCCGCCAACCGCGGACTGCGCACCGCCGCCGAGCGTGCGGCGATCAACATGCCCATTCAGGGCACGGCGGCCGATATGATGAAGCTCGCCATGATCCGCGTTCACAACCGCATGCTGGCCGAAGGCCTCTCTTCCATGATGTTACTTCAGGTGCATGACGAGCTTGTCTTTGAAGCACCGGAGAGTGAAGTCGAAGCCCTTAGCACCCTGGCCAAACACGAAATGGAACAGGCACTGCCTCTCAACGGTGTACCAGTGGTTGTAGAGTCGGGGTCGGGACCGTCGTGGTATGAAGCGCATTGACACCTGACTTATCTTCGCCCCATGTCAATCCTTACTGCGGCCCTTTTGGGCGTTATTCAGGGTCTGAGCGAGTTTCTGCCAATCTCCAGTACGGCGCATCTGACGATCGCGGCCTCGATCATGGGTGTTATTGATCCTGAGCAACCGGAGCGATGGACGTCGTTCATGGCTACGATCCAGCTTGGGACGTTGGCCGCGGTGCTGCTCTATTTCCGGTCTGACATCAAGCGGTCGGTCGCTGGCTGGTTTTCAGAGAACATCGGCTCAACACGCAGGCCGTTTCGCGAGCAGGGGGCTGACGCACGGCTGGCGTGGTTTGTGATCATCGGTACGATACCGATCGTTGTGGTCGGACTGGCCTTCAAGGACGTAATCGAAGGTGCGCTAACCAAGGATCTGCACGTTATCGCCGTGGCACTCATTGGCATGGGCCTGCTTCTCTGGCTGGCCGAGCGTCGGGCCTCGTTCACACGCTCCACATCGGACCTTACTGTGGCAGATGCAACGTGGATTGGCCTGTCACAATGCCTGGCTCTCTTTCCGGGAGCCTCACGGAGTGGTTCCACGATAATGGCGGCCTTGTTTCGGGGGATGACACGAGAGCACGCCGCCCGGTTCTCGTTTCTGATGTCTATACCTGCCATTCTCGCATCTGGCCTGCTCGAGTTTCTCCATGAGCTCAAGCACATTTCCCTGGCGGACGGTGGAATCCAGCTAGGGTTGGCAACGTTGGCGGCCTTTGCCAGCGGCTACTGGAGCATCGATAGGCTGCTGAAGTATCTGCGCACGCGCACCATGGCTGTGTTCGTCATGTATCGTGTAGTTCTTGGTCTGGTCATTCTTCTTACCGGATGCCAGCCCAAGGCTGAGCCGCCAGTTGAAATCGTGCAGCAGATCACGCCCCCTGCCGATACTCTCAGTGTGCCGGCGATCGATTCGCTTTCAAGTGCCGTTGCAACAGATACGGTCGAGATCATCACCTCGAAAGGGGCCATCACCATCGAGCTGTATGGCCTGGATGCCCCGAAGACCGTCGAAAACTTTCTGGCACTGGTACAACGCAAATACTACGACGGTCAGCGCCTGCACCGTGTGGCAAAAGACTTTGTCATCCAGATGGGTGACCCCTCCACGCGCGACCTCAAATCCCGGCAGGAATGGGGTAGGGGCGGTACAACAGCCAGCGGAGAGCCTCTTGCCGACGAGTTGAACGACTCCTTGCCGTCGGCCCGGCGTGGATATCGTCCGGGAATCGTTGCCATGGCCCGCAAACCGGCGCCGAACTCCGCCACCAGCCAATTCTTCATATGCCTCGAAAAAGCTGCGGCACTTCCGTATCAATACACGATTTTTGGCAGTGTCATTTCCGGAATGGATATCGTGAGCCGGATCGGAAGCGTTGAAGTAGAACCTGGACCCCTGGGTGATGCCGATGGTGTACCGAAAGCTCCGATCACGGTACGTTCCGTTCGCAGGCAATCACCAAGCAAGTAACAGTTCACCACGACAAACATTTTTCGGAGACATGTTCCCATGCGACTCTTCGCACTTTCCCTCATCGTCATTGCCTCGGTCATCGGTAGCAGCTGCGCTGTCGATGCAGAACCGAGCGGACCAATCAACCCTGGAGACGGCCCCATGTACACTATTGAAGTAACTCAAGGCAACACCAATCTCGGCAAGATCGTCATCCGCTTGTGGCCTGACGTAGCACCAAAGCACGTTGCGTTCTTTGACGCCCGCGTTGCAGAAGGCTTCTATGACGGCACCGCATTCCACCGCTGCATTGCCAACTTCATGATCCAAGGGGGCGACCCAAACAGTAAGAACGGTCCGCGCAACAGCTGGGGCTCAGGCGGCTACAAGGAAAAGGTCCCGGCTGAGTTTTCAAACAAGTCGCATGTGCGCGGCGTACTTTCCGCTGCTCGTACGAACGATCCGAACAGCTTTAGCGGTCAGTTCTTCATATGCGTTGCCAAGGCCGATTGGCTGGATGGACAGTACACGGCCTTCGGTGAAGTTGTCAGCGGTATGGAAGTAGCAGATGCGATCGTCGCTGCTCCCCAGGATGGCGGCAACAATCCACTCGAGAAGATCTCGATGAAGATCACAAAGAACAAGTAAGCAGTAGCCCCCTAGCCGATGATGGTCCGATGGTCCCTGTACGTGGCGGTGCTGTGCATCGCCACGCCTGCATTTGCCGCACCGTGGTTCCCGGCAGACTCCGTCTTTCGACCGGAGTCTCTGGGTATCGGCGTCAATAGCCAGTATGATGATCTCAAACCGGTGATCTCACCAGATGGGCGGACGCTCTTTCTCTCTCGCAAGGGTTCCCCTGATAATATTGGTGGTGGTGGCGAAGACATCTGGGTAAGCGAACTCCAGGACGACGGAGCGTGGGGTCAAGCCGTGAACATCGGTGGTGTCCTCAACAATCGCGGCAACAACAGTGTGTGTTCGATCTCTCCGGATGGAAAGACCATGTTGTTGCTGGATTCATATTCAGATCCATCGACTCGCCTGCGGAGTGTGGCGATCTCTCGTCGCACGGCATCGGGATGGTCTACGCCTAAGGCCCTTGAGATTGCTGAGTATTCGAACGACAGCAAGTACTCAGAGTTTAGCTTGTCGAACGATGGCGAAGCTCTGATTATGGCTATTCAGCGTGCGGACACTCGAGGAAGCCGTGATCTGTACGTGAGCCTGCGTCGTCGTGATGGGAGCTATGCACCACCTGTGAACTTGGGTTCTGCGGTGAACTCAGCTGGACAGGAAGCCACGCCGTTTCTGGCTTCCGACGATGTTTCACTGTACTTCGCAACGGATGGCCGCGAAGGGTTCGGCGCATTCGATGTGTTCGTATCGCGGCGTCTCGACTCAACGTGGACGAACTGGTCGGAGCCGGTGAATTTGGGTTCGACCATCAATTCGGCAGACTGGGATATGTACTATTCCATCCCGGCCGACGGGAAGTACGCCTATTTCGTATCGTATGTCGATACGCTCAGTGGTGACATCTACCGCGTACGACTGCCCGAAAAAGTGCGCCCTCGTCCGGTAGTTCTTCTCTCAGGTCGTGTACTGAACATGAAGACCAAGGACCCAGTCGCTGCCGATATTATCTATGTCAATCTTGCCACCGGCACTGAGATTGGCCGGGCTCGCTCAGCCGATGGAACAGGAGAATACATGATCACCCTGCCGGCCGGTGTCTCCTACGGCTTGCGGGCTGAGGCCAAGGATTTCGTGGCCATCAGTGAGAATATCGATCTGACCGCCGAAACAGAGTACGCCGAGCGTCAGCGGAATCTTGAACTGGTGCCGTTTGAAAGGGGCGTAGTTATCGAACTGAAGAACATCTTCTTCGATCGCAAGCAGGCCACCCTCCGCCCGGAATCAACTACCGAGCTGCAGCAATTGGTGACCCTGCTAAAGGACAATCCGATGATGAAGATCGAAGTCAGTGGGCATACGGATGCCATGGGTAAAGACTCTGACAATCAGCAACTGTCGGATGATCGTGCCCGCGCCGTCAAGGAATATGTTGTGACCGTCGGTGGTGTTGATGCCGGTCGGATAACGGCCCGCGGATATGGCGAGACACGCCCACTTGCTACAAATGAAACCGACGAAGGACGCGCCAAGAATCGTCGCGTCGAATTCACGATCCTCGAGAAGTAATGTCAAGCACCGAAACTCTTGCCAGCCAGGAGCTCATGGAGCGCGAACATGCTGTCGTGTTCCAGACCTATCGACGCATTAGCGTGGCCATCGACCGAGCCGAAGGTATGCGTATCTACGACGTTGATGGCAAGGCCTATCTCGACATGCTCGGTGGCATCGCTGTCAATGCTCTTGGGCATTCGCACCGCAGGATCATCGAGGCCGTGGAGCATCAGATCCGACGCTACATGCACGTCTCGAATGTCTTCTACCAGGAGCCACAGGTCGTTCTTGCCGAACAGCTTGTGCGCGCATCGGGTTACCCGCGAGTGTTCTTCAGCAACTCAGGTGCAGAGTCCACCGACGGGGCCATGAAGATCGCACGACGCTATGGCAGTGCTACCGGACGTTACGATATCATTGGTTTTTCAGGGGGCTTTCACGGACGTACCTTCGGTGCATTGTCGGTGATGGATAAGCCCCTTTACAAGGACGGCATGGGGCCGTTCCTGCCCAACACGCTGGTGCTTCCGTTCAACGATGTTGACGCGCTCGAATCGCGCGTTGACGAGAACACGGCGGCGGTGATGATCGAGTTCCTTCAGGGAGAAGGGGGCATCACCGAGGCCACGCAGGAGTTTGTGGATGCGATATGGCGTCTGAAAGAGCAACACGGATTTCTTGTCATCGCCGACGAAGTTCAGTCGGGCATTGGCCGCACGGGCGACTTTTTTGCCTTTGAGCGCTATGGCGTGCGTCCGGACATCGTGACCATTGCCAAGGCCATGGGCGGAGGACTTCCGCTCGGCGGCATTCTTGCAACGAATGAGGCAGCCGCCCTGCTTGACAAGGGAATGCACGGTACCACCTATGGTGGCAACCCGGTGGCCTGTGTTGCGGGAAGCGTGGTAATAGATGAGGTCACCTCAGGGCTGATGGATCATGTGCGCGAGATCGGCGAGTATCTCAACGGTCGGCTTCGCGAGATCCAATCAGCTTTTCCTGCCCTGGTGCGCGAGATCCGCGGACGTGGTTGCATGCAGGGCGTCGTCCTGACGCAGGATGCAGCCCCCTTCATACCAAAGCTGCTCGAGCGTGGTGTGATCGCCAATGCTACGGCCGGCACCGTCATCCGGCTTGTTCCGCCGTTTATCCTTACGCGCAGCGATGTTGATGAGCTGCACGCGGCACTCGTAGCCGTGTTCTCTGAAGCATGACGTGCCGCGCGGGCTGTGGAGCGTGTTGCATCGCCCCGTCCATTACCTCGCCAATTCCAGGCATGCCCCATGGCAAGCCGGCTGGCGAGCGATGTGTGCAGCTGACAGACGATCTGCGCTGTGCACTCTTCGGCAAGCCGGAACGTCCGGCGTTCTGCGGCACCTTGCAGCCGCACGAACAGATGTGTGGCTCCTCGCGTGACGAGGCGCTACAGATCCTTACTCACCTTGAAATTCAGACGCGGCCTTCGCGGCCGAACGCATGACCTACCCAATCCTGATCACCTGTCCGCGGGAGATTCCGCCGATCCTAGCACGTGAGGTCGAAGCACTCGGCCTGCCGGTGCACGCCACGCTTCCGGCGGCCGTAGAGACGTCCGGTACGCTCGAGGACTGTATGCGCCTGAACCTCTGGCTTCGCACGGCACACCGCGTGCTGCTGCGCCTGGGGTCATGGAATGTGCGCACAGCCGATGCCATGTACGAGGCGATCAACAGTATTGCCTGGCACGAGTGGATCCCGTCTGATGGCTATCTGAGCGTGGTGAGTTCGATCGATACGCCGCAGATCGACAACACGATGTATGCCAACATGCGATGTAAGGATGCCATCGTGGATCAGATCCGACAGCGGAAAGGACAGCGTCCAGACAGCGGACCCGATACATCGCAGAGCGTGGTGTTTCTCTACTGGCACGATGAAGTGCTGATGGTCTACGTCGATACGTCGGGTCAGCCCCTTTCCGACCGTGGCTATCGCATGCATCCGGCCAAGGCACCCATGCGGGAGACGCTCGCTGCTGCGGTGATCCTCTCGACACGCTGGTCGCCGGAGTATCCGCTCGTGAACCCGATGTGCGGCAGCGGTACACTCGGGATTGAAGCAGCATTGATCGCTTCGAACATCGCACCGGGGTCGATCCGTCGCAACATGGGTGTACATCACTTGCTGCCGTTTTCGCCGGATGCATGGCAGAAGATGCGCACGCAGTCGCGCGATCAGCACCGCAGTACTGGCTCGAAGATTGTCTGCTCGGACATCGATCCGCGCGTGGTACGTCAGGCCCGGGAGAACGCCCGCGCCGCCGGTGTTGACATTGCCCTGAAGGTCTCGGACTTTCGTGACGTTTCGCCGGTGCCGTCGCAGCCGGCAGGGGGCGAGCACGGTCCGATCATTATCGTCAATCCGGAGTATGGACTGCGTCTGGGCGACGAGCGTGCTCTGCGCGGCGTGTATCACGACATTGGCGATCTCTTCAAGCAGCGCTTCAAGGGATACACGGGCTACATCTTCACGGGCAATTTTGCCCTGGCCAAGGAGATCGGCCTGCGGTCATCAAAGCGCATAACGTTCTGGAGTGCTGACGTGGAGTGTCGGCTTCTGGAGTTTGAGCTCTACGAAGGAACGCGCAAGAGTTACGGCGCGGCTACTTCGACTCGTACCAGCGACGGGCATCCGTCTTCATCTGCACCAGAGAACCCTTGAGCAGATACATCATGTGTCCGGCAGGATAGTACGTCATGCTGATGTTCGGACGCAGTGGGGCCGGCAGACCGAGATGATCAAAGGTGTACTCCGTTCCGTAGAACGGGGTGGCAAGATCATAATACCCGTTGAGCACCCACACGCGCAGCGCCGGATTCATCTGCATGGCATTGCGCAGGCGCGGGGCTACGTTAAGGTATTCGTTCTGAACGTTGGAGTAATCCCACGGCCAGACGCGTCCGGTCAGGACTTCATACGGAAGCGTCGTTGTGACGTTCAGCTCTCGAGCGAGGTAGTCGTTGATGCAGGTGGAAAAGCAACCGGCAATAGTCGGATGGTGCGACGGGTCACGCTCCATCGATTCGCCTAGCCGATCGGCGATCGTCCCCGTATAGCGGCTGTCAAAGCGGCCGACCACGAGCCCCTTATCACGGAGCAGTTCCTGACAGAAGCGGAAGATCACCGGACGGAGTTCGGCCTTGTCAAGGTACTCCGGGGAGAGTCCCGTAAAGCGCGAGATCTTCTCGATCACGGCTCGGCGTTCGGCATCGCTCATGGCACTGCCCTTCATCAGGGCTAGCGTATAGTCGCCCATGGCAAACTCGCGGGCGCGGGAAACAACGTCTTCGAGCTTCAGTGCCTGCATCTCGGGACCGAGCTTCTTGTGGTACCATGCCGTTGCCGCATATGTCGGGAGGAACGTGGCAAATGGCAGATCGTTTCCGTCGGCAAAGTCAATACTCTGAAAGTTTAGAACCGCACTCACAAGGATCACGCCGTTGAGATACATTCCGTAGCGATTCTGAAGATGCTCGGACATCGCACTGGCTCGTGTGGTGCCATAGGACTCACCGATGAGATATTTCGGTGAGGCCCAGCGCTTATTGTCCGACGTCCAGCGACGGATGAACTCACCAACAGATTCGATGTCCTGGTTGTAGCCGTGAAATTGCTTGGCATCCTTTTCATCGCTGGCGCGCGAAAAGCCCGTGCTAACAGGGTCGATGAAGACCATGTCGGTCATGTCTAGCCATGACTGATCGTTATCAACCAGCTTGTAGGGAGGGGGCAATGTGGAGCCGTCATCATTCATCAGCACGCGGCGCGGACCCAGCACGCCAAGGTGCAGCCAGACGCTGGAGGAGCCCGGTCCACCGTTGAATGAGAAGGTCAGCGGACGCTGTGACGGTTCGGTTACGCCCGCCTTTGTATAGGCGATGTAAAAGACCTTGGCTCGCGGTGTTCCGTCTTCCTTGACCAGCGTCAGGTGGCCAGCCGTTGCATCGTAGTCGATCTTCTTTCCGTCAATCGTCAAACTGTGCTTGGTTGTAACCGGCTTCTGGAAGATGGCTATGTCAGCCTTTGCTGAATCTGATGCCAGCGAGGGCAGTGCATATGCCATGAGGAGAATGGCAACGGTCAGGAGCATCATCGGCGTGCGGTTCATGCAAGGTCTCGGGTTGTTTCTTCGTGGATATACTTGGCTACTTCGGTCATGCTTCCCGTTTCGCGGAACACTCGAAGCTGACGGTCGGCCCCGGAGCCGTTTTCCAGGATCGTGTGGATGTACTCAATATGCTGACGCGATCCGAGTTCATCAACCACGTCGTCAACGAACTCCAGCAGCTCACGGATCAGGTCCCGGGCAGGCATCTCCCGCTGACGTCCCCAGTCGATGAGGTTCCCGTCAAGACCGTATCGGACGGCACGCCACTTGTTCTCCATCAGCAGCGAGCGACGGTAGGTGCGGAACGACAGATTC
The DNA here is from genome assembly GCA_964393485.1 of uncultured Melioribacter sp. Classification (GTDB taxonomy): domain Bacteria; phylum Bacteroidota; class Ignavibacteria; order Kapaibacteriales; family Kapaibacteriaceae; genus UBA10438. The sequence goes on from CAYMTW010000050.1 coordinate 12,908, forward strand.
TTCTCGTAGAGTGAGAAGAGCTTTGCCGCCACTGCCTGACAGATAGCGGCGATGGCCACGGTCTCTTCGATGCGCATCGGCAGGTCGCAGATACGCACCTCGAGCGTCGGAAAGAACGGATGCGGACGGATGTCCCACCAGATCTTCTTGGCATTGTCGATCGAGCCCGTCTTAATGAGCAGGTTCACATAGTTCTGGTACTCACCCCAGCTGGAGAAGGCATCCGGAAGTGCCGTGCGGGGGAAGCGCTCGAAGATCTTCGAGCGGAAGGACTTCAGACCAGTGTCAATTCCTTCCCAGAACGGCGAGTTTGTGCTGATGGCCAGGATATGCGGCATGAAGTAGCGCATTTCGTTCATCAGCTGGATCTGCGTCTCACGGTTTTCGATACCGATATGCACGTGCATGCCGAAGATCAGCAGCGAGCGGGCCAGTACCTGCATATCCTCGACCAAAATGCGATAGCGCTCGTCGGGGTAAATCTCCTGATCCTCCCAGCGGGCAAACGGATGTGTCGAAGACGCCCCGATGCAGAGTCCGTTCTTGGCGGCTAGGCCCGAGACGATACTCCGAATCTTGCGCACCTCATTGAACGCCTCCGTCGTGTTCTTGCAGATACCGGTGCCGATCTCGAGCATCGAGCCGTGCATTTCCGGTTTGATATGCTCGTGCAGAACCTTTTCTCCCTGACCCAGGAGATCTAACTGGATGTGCGACTTCAGGTTGAACGTGGACGGATCGAGCACCATGTACTCTTCTTCGATACCGAGCGTAAAGCTTGGCCGTTCATACGGATTAGCCGGATCGAACCAGATACCGACATCTTCAGCTGCCATGAAACACATCCTTCCAGTAAGTGGTCGAAGATAGGCAGTCAGCCTGCCGACTGCAACGAATCGCCAATTGCTTCGTCGTATACTTGTCTTATGCCAGAACTCAGCATCGAAGGGAATGG
>CAYMTW010000051.1:0-13602 GCA_964393485.1 uncultured Melioribacter sp.
CCCCCCCGGATGAATGCCCCTTCAACCTCACGAGTGGTGCTGAAGAAGCGTACCGTACCTCGGACTGCTGATGCCGCAGGTGCGACTGCCGGATCATCAGCGTTCAAAATTACAACGTCACCGGCCTGTTGATTCGAAGCAATTTTCCACTTTGATTCAACGTATTGGGAAAACGTTCCATGATAAGATAGATGGTCCGGCGTGATATTCAGGATCATGCTCACCTGCGGCCGGAAGGAAACGATGGTATCAAGCTGATAGGAACTGCACTCGGCAACGATGATTGTGTCCGATCCGATGGTGCCAACGAGAGTTGAAAGGGGCCTGCCGATATTCCCAGCAGCAACGGCCGGACGTCCGCTCTGCTCGAGGATGTGCGCCGTGAGTGCCGTCGTTGTGGTCTTTCCGTTGGTACCGGTGATGGCGACGATCGGGTTGGATAGGAAACGGCTCGCATACTCAAGCTCGCCGATGAGTTCGATGCCCCGGCGGGCGGCTTCCACACGGACGACGTTTGATGGAGGCACGCCGGGGGAGACGATGATCAGGTCGCTCTCATAGACACGATCGCTGTGTCCACCGGTCTCGATCTCAATCTCAGCATCACGTAGTCGTGAGGCCGTGTCGGCGAGAGCTGATTCAGGTCGGGCTTCGCTGACCAGTGCGTCATGACCCTGACGTCGGGCTAGTTCGGCGGCGGCAACGCCACTGAGGGCTGCGCCGATAACGGTGATTCGCATGGCGCAAAAATACGCCGCACGGGCGGCTCAATGTGTGCGGCTCATCAGCGAGCGGGCCAGCATTTCGAGCCCGTCACGCGCATCAGACGGAGCGAGTGTGTAGAGTGCGTTGAAAGCCTGCATGGTGCGCTCTTCAACGATCGCCGTTGCATCGCTGGCAACGCCGCAGCGTTCCATCAGGCCGATCACGGAATCGATCATGCTCGGGGCAAGGGGCTCACCACGGCGGAATGCATCAACGATACCGCGATGCTCTGGTGTTGCCGTTGGGTCGGCATCGACGCGTGCACAGGTCTCGATCATGAGCCAGGTACGCTTGCCTTCGATAATGTCACCACCGCGCACCTTGCCAAACTGCTCCGAACCAAACGCGTCAAGCACATCATCCTGCATCTGGAAGGCGATTCCAAGCTCACGCGCAAACGTCTGCAACGCCAAACGCTGCTCGTTCGAGGCGCTGCCGATGCTTGCGCCAATGGCGACGGACATCTCAAGAAGCCGGGCAGTCTTTCTTTCGATCATCATAAAGTACTCGTCCGAACGCACATCGCTGCGGAGCATGAACTCCATGTCCAGGGCCTGACCGTCACAGACGTCAATGAGTCCCGTCGAAAAGGCATCGACAACGTCCAGCGGGTGTGTGGCGTGCTCCGCACTGCGCAGCAGAAGGCGCATGGCCATGCCCATCATCACGTCACCGGCGAGAATGGCAGTGTTGGCGTTCCACTTTACATGAACGGTGTCACGTCCGCGCCGCTTTGCCGATGAGTCCATGATATCGTCGTGAACGAGCGTGAAATTGTGCAGCAGTTCAACGGCGATGGCCGCATGCACAGCGTGTGATGGGTTGCCGCCGACGGCTTCACAGGCTAGCATTGTTAGCACGGGACGGACGCGCTTGCCCCCTCCCTCAAAGAGATAATGTACCGGGTCATAGAGGCATCCGGGTTCGTTGAACTCAGACAGCGCTGAGCTGAGAGCCAACTCGATCTGTTCGCGATACGGGGCCAACCGGTCAATGGGTGCAGAAACACTGATCATGGGCTTCCCAAACTAGTGAAGACGAGTAAGCGGGGCAGATCGCAGATCGGCAACGGTGATGCTTCCGGTGAGAAACATCCATTGCCGCAGGCGGGTCTGCCACGACGCCACAAGTTGCAAGATTCCATCGATTCCGCCATCATGATGCGCCTGCAGAACAGGCCGCGCGGTGCCAACAACGTGTGCTCCAAGACCAATAGCAATAGCCACATCCGTGCCATTCGCAATTCCGCCAGAGGCGATGAGCGTTGGGACGGCATCTCGGTTCTGGCGGATACACTCGGCTGTGGGAATGCCCACATCCCAGAGATGCTCCACGCGTTGTGGATCGTCATGGCGCAGGATCTCTATTCCAGACCACGATGTTCCCCCGGCTCCGGCCACGTCAACGATCTCAACACCGACGCTGCGGAGACGATCCACGCAACGGCGGGAGAGTCCAGCACCAACCTCTTTAACGATCACTGGCACAGGGCTTTGACGGACCATCACCTCAATGGTCTCAAGGACACCTCGGAACTCCGGTTCGCCTTCGGGCTGAGCCAGTTCCTGCAGCGGGTTTAGGTGCACGGCAAGTGCCGAGGCATTGATGAGCCCGACTGCGCCTGCTACCATTGCTTCAAGTGCACCAGACTGATGCCAGCGCCGAGCCTGCACGGCACCGATGTTAGCGATCATCGGCACGGTCGATGCAAACGGTCGCAGGCAGGTGAACGATGACTCCAGCGATGGATCTTCGAGCGCGGCCCGCATAGATCCAACACCCATGCCGATGCCCAAGCCTCTGCAGGCCTCAGCGATGTCGCGGTTGATACGCTCGGCATCCGGATAGCCCCCTGTCATACCCGTCACGATAAGGGGCAGCTGCAGCCTGTGACCAAGAAAGCTGATATGCGTATCGATGTCAGCATAGTCAATCTCGGGCAGGGCGTTGTATTCGAACTCGTAGTTCTCAAGTCCGGTAGATTTTGCACGAAAGCCGGCATTGCCGGAGAGGGCATGGTGGACGTGAGATTCCTTGCGTGACGAGATCGACATGGACGCAAGTTACGGTCACGACACTCTGGCAAGAAACAGATTGCCCGGCAGACGCGTGATGCGACCGTCGAGTTCAAGATCCAGCACACGGCGCAACGCATCCGATGCTGTGCAGTTCCAAACCACGGCCAGCTCATCGAGGTGTCGGGGCGTCCCACCTTCAAGGCCTTCCACTGCCAGGTCCTGACGCAGTTGTCCCTGTGCTGCTCCAACGGGCACCTCCACCAGGTCATCGGCACAGGTAAGCATGCGGGCACAGGAGCTTGCGATCAACGCATTGCAGCCGTCACTTCGTGAGGACGTGATCGGTCCGGGCACGGCATAGACCGTGCGTCCCTGCTGCCGGGCAAACTCGGCAGTGATGAGCGCACCTCCACGACGTTTGCTCTCGACCACAACAACGGCATCGCTCATTCCAGAGATGATCCGGTTGCGAGCTGGAAAGGCAGGGGGCAGGGCAGCCACCCCGCACGGGTGCTCGCTGATCACACACCCGCCTGTCTCGACGATCCTGTCGGCCATGCGCTGGGCGGCGATCGGTGTGATGCGATCGATGCCGCTGGCGATGACAGCGACCGTGATGCCACGGCGGCGCACGGTGCTCTCATGAGCTAGCATGTCGATACCGTTTGCAAGCCCGCTGACGATTACCGCTGATCGGTCCACCCACGCCTCAACAAGTGATTCGGTCACGGGCTTGCCATAATGAATCGTGCACGAGCGTGTGCCAACGATACCGATCGATGGCAGATGATCGGCCGGCAGCGTGCCGCGCACGAAGAGTAGAGCTGGAGGAGACCCGATCACCCCAAGGCGCGCTGGGTACGACGCGTCGTGCCAGGCTACGATTCGCACCTGGCATGCTGCGCAGCGATCGATCTGCATACGCGCCTGTTCAGATAGGTCGAGAGCATGGTGACCGATTCGCTCGAGAACTTCGTCCAGTGTTGTGCACTCGGACGCATAGCGCCTCAGGTCGTCATTGGTCAGGCGCGCAACAAGTCTGAGCGCCACAAGGTCGGGAAGTGAAAGCATAGGCAAGGGGCTGGTGATGGAACACAAAGCCCCCTACGAGCAAAAACGGGGTCGTAGCGTGACGCGTCAGAATCAGCGAGCGCAGATGGCCGAGGCAACGGCCGAGCGAATATCCGCGCGCAGGTCGTCAGGATAGCCTGGTAGGACCGTGCTTAGGTGCTGTTCGATCGATTCAACAAACGTCCGCAATGACGGCAGCACTTCGGCGATCAGGACGGAATCGGATGGAATCTCGAGAGCAGTTGTACCGAGTCGCACAAACAGACCAATGATCTGTGCTTCTTCATCTGTGGTCGTGTCGAGAACCATATCCTGTCCTTCGACGCCGATCCTGACCTGCCAGCCAAACATTGTTGGGCTTATATCGACGGAATCGGCTTGGGATCCAAGCACGATCTGACGACGGTTCCCGATCGGCAACTGCTCAATGCGTGGCCAGTACCAGGTGTTCAGCCGACGCAGGCGCAGCTGACGTTCCAGATCATGGACAATGGCATTGGCGATATGCCGCACGCTTGAGGTGCGAGACCACCAGGCATAGGCAAAGCGGTACACCCACCGTTGTTCCTCATCGGTCAGACCAAGCAGTTCGGTCATGATCTGTGTGTCGAGCTTGCGACGGTCACGTAAGATCGTCTCCGGGCGTATGCTGTCGTATGATAATGCTCCGAACTCATCGTCCAGTGTCGAGACACGTCGGCGCGAGAGAGACGTGTAGGACGACGGATCGATCGCTGACAGGATCGTGTTGTCGGCGATCGGGAACTCCTGTGCATCACGCACGGTGATGCTTTGCACATGCACGTCCGGCCTGAGCAGCTCACTCATGAACAGTCCCATCGTGGAGTTCATCCACAATGCAATGCGCTCTGACTTCTCAGGCTGAGCAAGGCGGATACAGACGAAAGAGTCGCTGGCATAGGCATCGAGAGTGTTCACCGCCACCACCCAGCGCTGAGCCTGCTGCTTAGGGATGACCAGGTGCGGAGGATCAGGGGGCTGAATATGCCACCAAGGATCATTGCCCCGTACTGACGTCCGCAGGTGAACACCTTCACGTTCTGCACGGTCGAGCCTTGTCTGTACATTGCTTCCGGCCATCTGCCCACGATCACGTGGGAGGAGAAGCAGACGACGGTCGGTACGCGGTAGTCCGCACATTGATTCAACATCGTCACCCGATGTCAGCACGTAGCTATCGACAACGCTTCCGTCATCACGCATACGTTGCCAGTAGGTGTTCTCAAGGTCTTCGGCAGCGATGGCCTGAGTGTCGGGCGCGAACACGTCAAACGCGCCGGTGCGCAGGCCCCCTGACACATCAGCCAGAGTGCGCAAGGGGCGAACACGTGTGAGGGTCTTGGCAAGGATCGAACTCAGCACGTCTGGCGGAACAAGGAAGTCCTCCCACAGAGTATCACGCCGGAGGTGTTCCTGTGGCACCATGCGAACAACAGCCTCATCGTTGAGCTTGCCATGGCGTGAGGCATCGAGGTAACTGACGAATGTGTCCAGGGCCTTCAGCCGATCGTGCTCAAGATCACGCGAGGCGCGTGAGGACGGGAAGAATGCGGCGATCGGACGACGCAGATACACGCATCGGGCCGGGTGGTCGGCATCATCATCAGATGCCTGCCGGGCCACGATGAAACACACACCCGTGTCTGGTTCGGCAAGCGCTTCGGCATCGCTCACTACCAGCCATTCGATGCTGAATCGCGCGGCAAGCGTGGCACGAATCGAGGAATAGCGCTCATCATGGAGCGCCGAGATCGGCAGGAACAGGACGATCACACCATCGGGGTCGAGCGGAAGTCGCTCGAGCAGTAGCCGCAGGCGATGCCGTTCCCGAACATCGGTGGTCGTGGCCACGACCAGGTCCCATGGACTCCGCACTGAGCGCGTTTCCCGCAAGATCTGCACGTCTGCATCGATGCCGATACGCCCTGACGAACGCAGGACGATGGCGCGCTCATCTTCAGCCGTGCGGGCATAGACGCGCGCCTCGCATGGCACGCCGTGTGACATGAGAAGATGTCGGACGCTGGCTAGGCCCTGCGTCTGACCGATTTCAAGCAGTCGCACTCTATCGTGCTCGAGCAGATCGCGATTCTGCCGCGAGTGCACGACCATGCGCAGCGCAAGATCAAGCGCGTCAATGGTCGGCACCGAAGCCCGTGCGATGCGGGAGCATCGCTGAAGCACGGCATCTACAGCACGATGCAGTTCGTTATCGGAGAGCCTTTCGGGATCGAAGCGGTGAAGAAAGTTGATCAGATCCGACAGCGTCATGCGGAAGACACCCTCCCTGTGGGGGAGGATTATGACGTCTTGGACAGATTCAGGGAGCATCGTATGACCAAGTCGTCGAGCCTGCCGAAAGTAGGCGCCCACAAGGTCTGTCATCAGACGGGCGCTGCCAAGTCCGTATGGCAATGATAGTCGGTCAAGATTCTGACGATCGCGCACATGCATGAGCACGTAGGCTAGCACGCTGGTCCCAAGTCGGAGTGTAGCATCGCGATGCTGCGGTCCCGGCTCGCAGCATGAGACGAGGTCGTCGAAGAGCGCAAGCACACGCTCGGAAAAGAACGCTGAGGCATCTGTTACCCGTTGCTCAGGGCGAAGCGACTCGTCAATGTCGAGCCAATGGATTGCCTGACGCAGGGCTGAGATGATGGCGATCTGCATACCTGAGCCTTCGGCGTCTTCGACGGTGCGTACGTCGGCGGCAGCATGCCATCCCACTGTATGCTGCTCGTCTGGCAACCGTTTGAGAACACCATCAGTGCGATACGAAACCACGCGTCGCAGATTTGTCAGGATGAAGTACGGGGCCTGTAGCCGCACCGCTACCGAGCGCAACCGGTCACGCGGGACATCGTCGAATGGACTCTCTGATGGAGGTATGGCATCCATCACAGCGATGGTGCGCTGCGTAGCGGAATCTCTCAGGACGCGAAAGATTCCCTCGACGCTTGTGAACTCTTCAATGAAATGCCGAGAAGCCCCTTTGCCGACGGCCGTCGCAAGACACGTCGATAGAACGCTGCGGGCTCTGGCGGCAGCTCCAGCGGCAGGGGGATTAGACATGGACCAGCGCTGTGAGCGATTCCAAGAGTACATAGGCCTGACTCTGCGAGGGGGCTTCAACGATCACCCGCATGATGGGTTCGGTGTTCGAAGCTCGGACGTGTGCCCAGGAGTCAGCCCATCGGAGATAGATGCCATCATCGGTGGATGCGATGTTGGCACTGAAGAGATCCATGATGCGCCCGGTGATGCGATCCATGTCATCGCGGGATGCGAGATCGAACTTGGTCTTGATCATGATGTACGACGGAATTGATGCGCACGCCTCATCAAGCTGCAGCCCCTCACGCCGGAGCATAGAAGAGATCAGCGCAAGCCCCACGATGCTATCGCGTCCAGCATGACACGCAGGATAGATGACCCCACCGCTACCCTCGCCCCCAACAACAGCGTCGATGCGTTGCATGTGACGTACGACATTGATCTCGCCTACGGGGGCACGCTCGACGCGCTGACCGAAAGCCTCGGCAACGTCATCGACCATGCGCGAGGTGGAGTAGTTCACAACAACAGGTCTAGGATGGCCACTGGCAAGTACGGCGCGTGTAGCCAGCGCCACGGTACGTTCCTCACCGATAGCCATGCCGTGTCGGTCAAACAGCACCAGACGGTCGGCATCGGGGTCAACAGCAACGCCAAACGAGGCAGAGTGCTCTACGACGGCACGCCCAAGCTCAACGAGATTTTCGGCAAGGGGCTCCGGCGTGTGCGGAAACACACCCGAGCCGTCAGCAAAGAGACGCACAACGCGATACCCCATGCGCTCAAGCAGCATCGGAACGATGAACGATCCTGAGCAATTGACCGCGTCGACGACAACAGTTGCTCCGTTGGAAGGGGGCGCCCCGGCCACCGCAGCAAGCTCAAGGACACGCCGAACATGCTGCTCAATGGCATCATCGACGACGTCGAGCAAACCGGACTGCTGCTCAGAGGGCAGAGCGTGTGTCCCCGAGTCCAACGCGCGCCAGAGCTCGGCATTACCCTGCGCATCAAGAAAAACGCCGCCGGCGTCCAGGAACTTCAGACCGTTCCATGGAGCAGGATTGTGTGATGCGGTGATAGCGATACCGCCCACAGCATCGGAATGCTCGGTCAAGAGCTGCACTGTCGGCGTCGGTACCATGCCAAGTTGGCGCACCGGCCGACCACAGGCACGCAGTGCTCCGATGAGTATCTGCTCCATCCACAGTCCACTTGGACGTCCGTCCCGTCCGACAACGACCGGACCGACAGGTAGGATCGAGCTAAACGCTACAGCATAGCGCGCCACAACCTCTGGCGTCAGGTCGTCACCCAGCGTTGCACGCAGGCCGGAAATAGATCGAATTAACATAAATGCAAGATAGGGAGTGACGAGTGACCAGTGACCAGTGACCAGTGACCAGTGACGAGTGACCAGTGACGAGTGGCTAGTGACAATTCAACTGTCAGAAGCATCAAAGCCTCTCGTCACGTTTTGATTCAAAAAAGCACTAGAACATTTCATGAACACCACCAACAACACCAACGGGCGGACCAGAAGGCCACTCGAGCGAAGTGTGACTGATCTTGCGCGTATGATCTGGACGCTCTGTCGAACGATCGGCAATCGGGTTACATTCGAACAATCAGTAGTATCACAGATACTTCGAGCTGGTACTTCTGTTGGCGCAAACATCTGCGAAGCCCAATATGCCGAGTCCAGAAAGGACTTTATTCACAAGCTCAAGATAGCCGAGAAAGAACTGGCGGAGTTTTCATACTGGCTTGGCATCATTACGACTGAGCCATCATTAGTACCACGAGGAGATCTGGCGTCGATCATTGAAACGGCATTGAATGTTCGTCGAATGCTTGCCGCAGCCATAGTTACAGCCAAAGGGCGTTAAGCATTGTCACTCGTCACTGGTCACTTCATCAGCAGCTCAAGCTCTTCAGCTTTGCGAGGCAAAGCACCAGACAAGTTCACCGGACCCTCGTCGGTGATGAGGATATCGTCCTCGATACGCACCCCAATGTTCCACCAGCGTTTGTCGCACGGTGAGCCGGCCGGGATGTAGACCCCAGGTTCAACGGTGATGATGCTGTTGGGTTTAAGCGGGCCACCAGTGCCGGGGTCGTGTACGTCAAGACCCAGGTAATGGGACGTGCCATGCATGAAATACTCGCCAGCGTCTTCGGCTTTCCCGATGATTCCAAGCTCTAGGAGTCGACGCTGCACTACGGTCATCGCAGCCGAATGGGGCGAACGAAACGGACTGCCGGCACGAGAAGCCGCAATGCCCGAGTCCTGGGCTTCGAGCACAACATCGTAGATGATGCGCTGTTCCTTCGTGAACCTGCCCGTCAAGGGGAACGTGCGGGTGATGTCGGCCGTGTAGCCGTGATACTCAGCACCACAGTCCGACAGGACAAGGTCATTCCGGCCGGTGGTTCGGCGGTTGGTCGTGTAATGGAGGATACAGGCGTTATAGTTCGATCCGACGATCGAAGGATAGCCGACGTCCTGGGCACCGAGGCGCTTAAAGGTATACTCCATGAGTGCTTCGAGTTCGTATTCCTTCATACCCGGGCGAGCCCCCTTGATCATCGCCAGGTGACCCTCAATGCTGATGTCAATGGCTTTCTGCATCAGACGCAGTTCACAGCTGTCTTTTACCTCGCGCATCGCGCGCAGATAGGCGATCGGGGTCCTGAGCATGCAGCTCGGGTTGACCTCTTTGAGCCAGCGTTTGACCTCTCCTTCGGCATAGAGATTCTTCGCAGCAAGGGGCACAGTGAGCGACCGCGTTGGGAGCGTGGAAACGTGCAGGGTATCAGTGCGGCGGATAAGACTATCCATGATGGGCCGCATGTCCTTTGTTACGATGGAGGTATCAACGCCGAGATGTTGCATGGCTTCCGTCGGACCCATTGTTACGCCCTGCCATACTTCGTCGGCAGGCTTGCGCTCAGGAATGAACAGGATCTCATTGAACACCCGCCCGTTGATCTCTACTCCGTCCTTGCTCAGCACCAGGACCGAACCCGGACGCGGCGAGCCGCACATGTAGAGCATGTCCGAGCTCTGACGGTATTCGTAATCAACATCGTTCTGCCGATTCCGCACATCGGCCGACAGCACTACCACTGCGGTCCGCGGCGACATGCTTGCCAGCAATCTCTCTCGTCGCTCACGATACACGTGTGGCGCAGGAAGGTCGGCATCAAACACTTCGTACGGAAATGTCTGGGCAACGAGTCCCACCGAGCTCAACACAGTGATGACGAGTGCAAGTGCAAGTGTTATGGGGCGATTGAGCATCGCCAAAGTTAGTGAAGCGATGCTCGTGCTCACCGCAGGCGCTTCCCTCCGCTTCGGCTTCCCTCGCCGCAGGCGCTTCCCTCCGTTTCGGCGTGCCTTCTATACCGCAACGCACGCTGTCATCGCATCCACCCGGCGAGCACCGGCTTCGATCAGGGCTGTAGCGCAGGAGTTGATCGTTGCACCGGTGGTCAGGACGTCATCGACGAGGACGATGTGACGCCCCCTGACAACTCCGGGATAGGGCACAGCAAACGCTTCTCGTACGTTGTCCTGCCGGTCATGCTGGTCGAGCGACGTCTGCGTGGGCGTGTAGCGGCTTCGTACAACTATAGACTCGTCAAGCAGCTGAAGGTCACGCGTCTCAGCCAGCCCCCTTGCCAGCAGATGAGCCTGATTGTATCCGCGTTCACGTCGCCGTGCAGGGTGGATCGGCACACCGGCAATGAGGGCCTCAGCTGGTAAGTCCAGCATATCTGGATGCTGTGCCATCAGGCGACCAAGCTGCACGGCGAGATCTGCACGACCACCGTACTTGATGGCGTAAATGACGGCGTCGATACGCGAGGTGCGACCAACGGCCCAGCACGAGGAGATCCGCATGAGCATGAAGTCGTCCGCAGGCACATGCCGCTGCACGAGCACTTCAATGGCCGGTCCATAGGGGGCTGGCTGTTCCCGGGCAAGCCAGGCGTTACTGACGCTGGGCAGAAGCGTTTCAGCCGGCCCAATGTACGAGCCGCTCAGCAGGCAGTGTCGGGGGTAGATAACCTCGACGACGATCTGCAGTGATTTGTCGATGAATGTTCTCATGAAGAACCATGAGCATCATCGAGGAAAAACGTGACGCTACCGGTTGCCCGACTCGTTCACGAATTGTAAGCGTGATTCGATCTCCGTCGGCAAGGCAGGCGTATGCTTCGAAGGAACGAGGTACGACGAGAGCGACGTCAGATCGTCAAAGACGCGCTGGCGCACCGTGGTCTGCATGAGGTAGTCATGTCCTGAGGAGCCCCCTGTCCCGACGCGCATGCCTATCATTCGGCTGACCATCATCGTGTGACGGTAGCGCCAGAGCGAGACCAGTCGATCGAGTTCAATGATCGCGTCGACGAAGCGGTACGGGGTCTGTAGCAGGGGACGATCCCTGTAGGTAGAAATGAACAGGGTTGCCAGGGTGGCGCGCTGCGAGATGCGGCGCGTTCCCTGGGTGCGCAGCTCGGCGTATTGATCCGAGTCAAACAGTGCCAGAAAGCCGCGTTCGTTCGTGTCGATCTGTTCAAGTGCCGATGACGGATCCGTATGCTCGGCCTCCGACAACCGACGGAGCTCAGCCCGGTCATTGTCGAGCATTGACTGCACCGACAGCTTGTAGGCATCCCAGAATGCGTATTTGCCGTGCTCCATGAATGGCATCTGCTCCAGCCAGCGCTCAACCGCGGCAAACAGCGTTGTGCTAGCAGCGGCTTCATCGAGCTGCCGAAGCTGCTCCGGAGTGAACGGCTCGGTGTAGTGACGCAGCACGCGCTTGGACTCCGGCAGACCCAGCCGACGTTCGAGAATCCGCCACTGCAGCGATTGAAAGCCGCTGGCAGGATTCAGAAACGCTCGAAACTCCATGAATTCGCCGGGCGTCATCGTCTCGATCAGTGTGAACTGCTGCGCCAGGTGTTCCATGATCCTGTTCACCCGCTGCACACGTGCAAGACACACGGCCACATCCGATTCCGGGACGTAGGGCCTGTCGAGTAGTGTGATCACCGAATCGAGTTCGAACAGGACCTGCTTAAACCAAAGCTCAAAGGTCTGGTGCGTGATGATGAAGAGCATCTCCTCATGAGCAGGAGCACCATGCTTGGCGCTCTCCAGATGCTGCGCTCCGAGCACAGCGTCCAGAGCAAGATAGTCGGAGTAGTAAAGCATAGGAAAGAAATTACGGAGTTACGGAATCACGGAATTACAATTACGGAGTTACGGAGTTACTGCCGTCATTCCTGCGAAAGCAGGAATCCAGATCGTCATTCCTGCGAAAGCATGAACCCGAACTGTCATTCCTGCGAAAGCAGGAATCCAGCTGTGCGCGCATGACAACGAAATTGTATTAGTTTTCCACTCCAACATACCACTGGAGGCCGCCATGGCACGTTTGCTTCGCTACTTACTCGTAGCCTTTACTCTCGTTGCACTGTCCGGCTGTGCCCCTTTCCTTGATCCGGATCAGCCGGATGACACGGCTACAGTGCGAACGACGATCACTGGTCGGGTTATAGACGAAGCGGGCAAGTCCGTGCAGGGGGCTCTTGTTCGCGGACATGGCTCAACAACGACGACGAATGCCAACGGTGTATTTGTTTTGCAGAATGTAACAGTGCCGTCAACACGGGCCGTTGTAATGGTAACCAAGGTAGGGTACTTCAATGGAGCGCGGGCGGCATTTCCATCGGCCGGCAAGACTACCACAGTCATGCTCACACTCCAGGAAGCCAAGGTTACGCAGACCCTCAGCGCTTCAGCTGGAGGAAAGGTTGAGGTTGGATCGGCCAGTGTGACGTTGCCAGCAAATGGTTACGTTGATGCCCAGGGTCGCAGCTACTCCGGTTCTGTCATTGTCTCAGCCCGGTACCTGGATCCGCTCTCGGCAAACTTCTATGACAGCTTCTCTGGTGACATGGCTGCTCTACGAGCTGATGGTTCGTCCACCGAACTCGTTTCCTACGGAGTGCTGCGCGTGTTGCTGACCGGATCGCAGGGGCAGCCCCTTAACCTCGCCAGCGGTGCTCAGGCAACACTGACGTATCCCGCTGCCGGCTCCACTGCATCCGAGATCCCACTCTGGCACTTCGATGAGAAGCAGGGGATATGGGTCGAAAGGGGCAAGGCCACGTTGACCGGTGGGCAATACGTTGGAACCGTAACGCACTTTACCGACTGGAATCTCGACGTACCGGGAGCTCGCCGCGCATTTATCGAAGGACGCGTCACCTGTGGTGAGAATACGCCCCTTGCTGGTATCGTTGTCGACATCGGACAAGTGAGCGTGATCACCGATCAGGACGGCATGTACCGTCGCCGCGTGCCGGCAGACGTTGCCTTTGACGTGTCGGTGAAGGGGGCTCGCAATGAAGGGATTTCTGCCGCACCATCAACGGTTGGTCCGATCGCTGAGAATCAGACATTCCGCAAGGACATCGTCGTTTCTCCATGCCCGACGCTTCTGCAGGTGCAAATGATCGACTGTAATGATGCCCCGATCGGTGGATTCCTTCAGGTGATCACACCCAGTGGTGTGAAAGCAGCCTCGTCCACTACGGGCAAGATCGTGGTAACTGTCCCGGCCGGTGTTGCGCTCACGCTTGAAGGATACAGCAC
>CAYMTW010000052.1:0-13550 GCA_964393485.1 uncultured Melioribacter sp.
CGCGAAAGCGGGAATCCATCTTCAGCTCGTCATTCCCGCGAAAGCGGGAATCCATCTTCAGCTCGTCATTCCCGCGAAAGCGGGAATCCATTAGGTTGGTCGTGGATCCCTGTTTTCGCAGGGATGACGAATTGGTCATCGGTTAATCGCCTTACGGCATGACCGACATTTCTTCCAGGGCTGCCAGGGCCTGATCCTTGGAAGGGGGCTTGCCGTGCCACTCGAATTTGTCATTCATAAACGAGACACCGTGGCCCATGTAGGTCTTGGCGATAATGGCTGTTGGCTTGCCGGTCTTATTGCGCTGATTCTCCAGGAACCGGTCGAATCCGCGCATCAGATCGGCGTGGTCGTGACCGTCGACAACGATCGTGTCAAAACCGAAGGATTCGCACTTGGCATCGATCGGGTAGACGTTCATCACGTCCGGCACGCGACCGTCGATCTGACAGTCGTTGTTATCAATCAGCCAGCAGAAATTGTCTAGGCCAAAGTGCGACGCTGCCATGGCGGCCTCCCAGACGGACCCTTCCTGGAGTTCACCATCGCCGGTCAGTGAAAAGACACGACGGTCATTCTTATCCACGAGCTTGTCGCTCATGGCCATGCCAACGGCGATCGAGATCCCCTGACCAAGTGAGCCTGAGGAGGTTTCTACGCCAGGTAGGTGCATATCGCGTCCTGGGTGGCCCTGCAGACGCGTATTGTACTGGCGCAGCGTTTCCTGCTCCTGTTTCGGATAGCAACCTGCATTGGCCAGGGCGGCATACATGACCGGGGCCATGTGGCCGGCCGAGAGCACGAACCGGTCGTGCGTCGTGTCGTCCATTTTAGCCGGGTTGTAGCGCATATAGCCCCCGAAGTACAGCACGGCAAAGATGTCGGCCGACCCGAGAGGACCGCCGCTGTGCCCCGAACCGGCGCGCACCAGCATGCGGACGATATCGCGGCGGATCTCATTGGCGATCGGCGCGAAATCCTCGGCGGCACGGCGTTCGTTGGTGAACGTGGTCGTGTTGAAGTCCAGCGAGGCCTTGGTTTCCTTTGTCATAGGGAATCAGCGAGAGGGATAAAGAATGGCTTCGAAACTACGGAATTCCTACCGAGAAGTTTGCTCCGCGCCTGTTCAGGGAAGCCCCCTACAACCTCTGGGAAGGCAACGACAACCACAGCTACTTTGAACATGGCATAATCTTTGCAAACCGCGTTATCAATGGGCATTTTACCCCGGTCCGTTGTTGTCTCTCCCGATACGCTCGATTTTAAAGGAGTTCGCCATGCGCATTTGTACCATCCTTACCATTCTGTGTGCCCTACTGCTCACCCACGGCCCTACGCGCCTGGCCGCACAGGGTAAGCCTGAGGTCGTTCAGGCTGATGCCTCCGGTACAGAGTTCTACATTGCCATCCCTCCAAACGAGATACTACCCTACCCCGTTGAAGGACTTGAGATCTATGTCGCATCGGCCTTCGATGCCAACGTGGAGTTGTATGACTATGCCGCAGATAAGGCAACTCGATTTACGCTTAAGCCCTTTGAGATACGAACATTGAGTGACCGTAAGGAGCTTAACTGGTCCATGGAAGTTCGCGATGCGGAACTACCTGTTCGCAAGGCACTTCGCATTAAGGCAGAAAAGCCAATCGTTGTCAACGTCATCAACTCCAAAGCACTAACCACCGATGGGTTTCTGGCAATCCCCACTGCGAAATGGGGAACGGAATACATCGCGGCTTCCTACTGGGATTTTCGCGAAGTCAAACCTTGGCCAGGAGGCTTTATCATCATTGCCCGTGAGCCAACCGAGGTAAAGATTCAGCTTCGCGGTCAGGGTAAAGACGTAGCCAGCACCTCCAACGGTCGGAAGATCGGCGATGAATTTACCGTAGCACTTGACGAGGGAGAGGTCTATATGGTCCACGGTGACGGCCAGACTCGAGGCCAATTTGACCTTACCGGCTCGCTCATCACCTCGGACAAGCCCATTGGCGTTATCGGTTTCCACATGCGGACGACTGTTCCGAACCTCCTCTTAAACGGAAATGGTCGCAATCATCTCTGCGAAATGCTACCACCAACGAATCGCTGGGGTCGGAGCTACGCCACCCTGGAATTCAATCGCAATCGTCTTCTGGAAGGTCGTGGAGACGTTTTCCGAGTGGTCGCCAAGGACGCTGACACCCGATGGACGTGCAAGTACTATGAGAAATCAACCGGCAAGCTCCTTGGGCAGCGTGGCGGTCTGATCACAACGGCTGGGGGGGTCGCAGAGGAGCAGCAGGCTACCCAGCCCACTGCTCTCGTTGAAGGATTCTCGGTGTGGGAGGCAGATAAGCCGATCCTGCTGATGCAGTATTCCTGTTCCTCCTCGTGGGACGGCGACCAGATCCTCGACCCATTCATGATCTGCGTCACGCCACGCGAGCAGTTCGTCTGGGATGCAACATTCCAGGCCCCCACCATGGCGCAGTTCTCAAAGAACAACCTGAATCTCGTCATCCAGGTTGATGCATCCGACCCGACATCGATCGAGGAAAACCTCAAATCACTGGAGGTCGACGGCGTTCCGGTCTGGAATCATCCAAAGGCATTGAAGCCCACACTGTTGAACTCAAGAATGCCAAACGGAGACTACTTTGCGACCATCGACTTCGGGACCGAAGCTCGCAGTCACAGCATCAGGAGCAATGGCCTTGTGCGATTTGGTGGCTATCTGTATGGATTCGGGGCCGTCGATGCCTACGGCTGGCCGCTCTCGTCAGCGCTGCGAACGGTGAGCCCGCGCGACACCAATCGTCCGGTCATCGCCGGGACTGCATCGTGCGGAGATTACTCTCTCGAGGTCACGGACCTTCGCAACTTGCCCGATCCGCCGGCAAAGGTCCCGCAAGATGCGCACCAGGTCGAGCAGGGCATTGCCATGATCGACTCCGTCCGCGGCAAAGGCAACAGTAATTACCGTCTGGTTCGCGTAACCGACCAAGTCTTTCCGGAGAGACAGTCATACAAAAAGTTTTCCTACCGGTGGGAAGTGATCGACAAGTCGAAGGATGCACGGGTGGTATACTATGTTGTCGACCACGCCGGCAACATGACCCTTGACACCTGCATGCACAAAGCCGTGCAACTGGCTACATCAGCTGCGGGCATTGACTACGGCAAGATCCGACTGGGTTCGACCTCTACGCGAACGATCTCAATGACCAACAACGCCGGCTTCCCTATTCGGCTCACAGGCTCAGAGATCATGACTGGGTCGCGTTTCAAGATCCTGTTGGGCCAGGTCGATCCGAAGATTGGGATCGATCTTGTGCCCGGAGCATCACACACCTTCAGTGTTGAGTACACAGGATCGCGCGAAACCCGGGACGTGATCAGTGACCTCGACAGAGACACTCTTGTCGTCACGACCACGTGCGGCAACAAAAAGCTACCTCTCAGTGGCGCGGCCGCCATCGCACGCATTGCCGTGGCCAACTGGGATGCCGGCCAACGGGAGATCGGCGAGTCGCATTGCGCGCCGCTGACGGTAAAGAACCCCGGATCGGACACGCTCATCATCGCGGCTATCCGTGGTTTCGCAAACTCAGCGTTTTCCCTTTCATCGAACTTCACGCCAGCGCTACCGATCGTCATCAAGCCGAGAGATTCGGTGGCGATCCGCAACGTATGCTTCAAGAGCGATGCCTCGGCGGACTCAAAAACTGACGTAACCTTTACCAGCAACGCCGACGGTCCGGACTCGGTTTCGACATGGACCGGGACCACGCTTACGAGCTCAGTGGACGACGAGCTTCAGACGCCTAAACTCTGCGCCGGTTTTGACATTCGCACCAGCGGCAGAACCATTCTGTATTCGGTCAGTAACGCCCCCTTGGATGCCCAGCTGACCATCCATGACCTGCAGGGTCAGGTGGTTGCCACGTCCGCACCGGGCCGTAGCAGCGATATGCCAACCCGTGTCGGCCCCCTTCCGGCAGGCACTTACATCGTTTCGTATCGCACCGTGGAGGCATCTTGTAGCCGAAAGATCCTGGTTGGGCTGTAGAATTCGAGCCTTTTGGGTGAAAATTTGGCCGACATTGACGGAACTCGCGTAGCAACTTTTTCTGTATTATCGGGTTATTGGGCGTGGATTAGGTGCCACTTCCGGGGGTGTTGTGTCAATAACAGCGATCCCGCGACTGTGCACCGACATCCCTGTCCGCTCTAACGACGACATTTTTTCGTTTGGAGGCTTCATGCTTAAGCGTTTCGCTTGCCTGTTTTTCTTCATGGTAGCTCTTGCCGTCTGTAGCACCACGTCGGTGTTTGCGCAGCGGAAGAAACCTTCCGTTGACCAGGTGCTCAATACTGGCAGCCAGGGAACGGAGTTCCTCTTGGCTGTCCCGCCCAATGAGATCCTGCCATATTCGGTGGAAGGGCTGGAGATCTATATCGCATCTGCATTTGATGCGAACGTGGAGCTCTTCGACTACTCTGGAGACAAGAGCACACGATTCAAGATCAAGCCCTATGAGATCTTGACCCTGGCCGACAACAACAAGGCCGGCAAGGCTGTCTTGAACTGGTCCATGGAAGTCCGTGAGGCTGAGATCCCCGCGCGAAAGGCTTTGCGGTTGAAGTCCGACCAACCGATATCCGTATATATGATCAATTCGAAGTCTCTGACCACCGACGGACTGATGGCGATTCCCGTCAATGGATGGGGTCTCGAATACATCAATTGCTCATACTACGATTTCCGAGAGATCAAGCCGTGGCCAGGGGGCTTCATCATTATTGCTCGCGAACCGACCACCGTGAACATCCTCCTGCGTGGCACGGGACAGGGCGCTGCAACCACGGCCAATGGTCGCAAGCTTGGCGAACGGTTCACCGTCAGCCTTGACGAGGGCGAAGTATACATGGTCTGTGGCGATGGACAAACACGGGGTCAGTTTGACCTGACCGGCTCGCTGATTTCAGCTGATAGACCGATCGGCGTGATCGGATTCCACATGCGCACGACGATCCCGAACATGCTCAACGGCGGAAACGGACGGAACCACTTGTGCGAAATGCTGCCCCCTGTCAATACGTGGGGTAAGCGCTATGCGACCCTTGAGCTCCAACGCGCGCGCCTTGGAGCCGGCCGCGGAGATGTGTTCCGAATCGTCGGCAAGGAAGATCAAACGAAGTGGACATGTAAATTCTATGACAAGACAAGTGGCAAGCTGCTGGGTCAGCGCGGTGGGCTTCTCCAAAAGGCTGGAGAGTTTCAAGATGAAATCCAGGCCACGCAACCCACGGCAAGCGTTGAGGGCTTCTCGGTGTGGGAAGCCAACAAGCCGGTCTTTCTGATGCAGTATTCCTGTTCGTCGTCATGGGACGGCGACCAGATTCTCGATCCATTCATGTTCTGCGTGACACCGGAAGAGCAGTTCATCACGAGCACGATCTTCCAGTCTCCAACCATGGCGCAGTTCTCTAAGCACTATCTGAATCTCGTTGTCAAGACTGACACCTCCGATCCGAATCTGATTGAGAATCTTAAGTCACTGGAGATCGACGGTCAGCCGGTGTGGAATAATGGCAAGGCAATTAAGCCGTCGCTGCTGTTCTCCCGCATGCCTAATGGCATGTACTTTGCCGGCATTGAGTTTGGTACCGAAGCTCGTGCTCACCGGATCAAGAGTAATGGACTCGTTAGCTTTGGCGGCTATATCTATGGCTTCGGCGCCGTGGATGCCTATGGCTGGCCGGCTGCAGCTGGATACCGTCCCACGACCTCGGTTGATACAATGCCTCCTGTCATCAAGGGTGACTCACTTTGTGGTGATTATAAGTTCGAGGCCACCGAGCTCCGCAACATCCCAGACCCTCCTAGGACTCCACCAATTGATACCGACCAAGTTGAAACTGGAATTGCGCAGATCGACACGGTCGCCGGCAAAAACAGCTTCAACTACCGCCTTGAGCTTATTACTGATCAGATTTTCCCTCAGGCCATCCCGTACAAGCGATTCAAGTATGAGTGGAACGTCATCGACAAGAGTAAGGATGCACGGGTAATTTATTTCGTTGCGGATTTTGCCGGCAATCTCACGGTCGATACGTGCTATTACTTTGCTGACAGGATCGTATTCACGCCCGACCCACTTTCCTTCGGGAAGCTTAGATTGGGGTCCAACAAGACCCTGACGCTGACAGTAACAAACAACTCTGATGCCGAGGTGCTCCTCACGAGTTCCAAGATCAAGCTCGGTACATACTTCAAGCTTGTTGCCGGGAATGTTGCCGAAGGCAAGGAAGTCAAGATCCCTGCTCGCGGCAAGTACACATTTGACATCCAATACACCGGAACACGCGAGACAACGGACATTCTCAAGGATTGGGACAAGGACACGCTCCTTGTTACCACCGGTTGTGGACAGTTCAAGCACGGCCTGACTGGCGTTGCGGCAATCCCACGGATCAAGGTTCGTGACTTTGATGCTGGCACGCGCGGCCTGAATGAGAAGTACTGTGCCGGACTGATCATCGAAAATCCGGGATCGGACACACTGGTTATTACAACTATCACCGGTTTTGAGAATTCATCCTTCTCACTCTCTGCGGGCTTCACACCTGCCCTGCCGATCATCGTCCCACCGAAGGGTCAGGTTGAACTCAAGGATGTCTGCTTCGTTAGCGACAAGATCGTGGACGAAACAAAGGATGTTACGTTCGGCAATAACGGCGATGGTCCAGATTCAGTCTCCAAGTGGACCGGAAACACGCAGACACCAGGTCCTGGCATCACTGGTTATGATTGGCTCAAGCGCCGCGTGGGAACACGCCACCCATGGACCATCAAGGTCTATAACACTGGTAACCAGGAGATCATCCTGAACGACGTGAACTTCTCGACAGGGGGCAAGTATTACCCTGCCGGCTCGAACGAAGGGAACTTCGTCTTCAAGATCGGCGACATCAAGAAGGGTGGCGTGACGGTAACAACTGCTTCGCTTCGTGGCGACACAGCAGATGTCGAAGTCTTTTTCCGTCCAGATGCTGAGCAAGCGTACAACGTTGAGATCAAGCCAGTTTGGTCTACCAATCAGGAAGCCCGCACAGCGCGGCTCATTGGTGAAGGCATCATTCCAAAGATCAGCTCACAGCCGATCTCGCTGACATGTGCCGAAACACCAGAAGGCGATGAGGTTCGCCGCGATATTGTTCTCAACAACGGTGGCACAATGCCGCTGACGGTAACGGATATCCGACTGGCAGCCGGCGCCCCAGCTGGCTACGCTCTGATCAGCGCACCAACCTTCCCGCTAACAGTTCGCGAAAACGGTGGCGTGTATTCGGTGACCGTGGCGTATACGCGCCCATTCGGTGTCGGCACAGCATCCTCCGCAGACATTGAAGTTGTGCACGATGCAACACCGGGTACTGGTGTTGATGCGACGACGCTAGTTCCGGTTCAGCCTCATGTGCAGCGGATCTCAGTGGCCTCATGCTCCGCACCTGACATCACAACTGAGGATCTGGACTTTGGCCGCAACGCAGCCAACTGCGATCAGCCGATCAAGTCGTTCAAGATCAACAACCCGAGCGGTTCACTCAAGCCCCTTGAGATCAAGGATATCCGCCCGGTGGGTCCCGATGCTGCAGCCTTTACGGTTGTTCAGATCCTTGATGGCAATAGTCAGCCGATCGCCTATCCGCTGATTCTTACGGCAAATCAGAGCGTAACAGTCCAAGTGCAGTTCACACCGACACTTCCGAATGCGGCTCCGTGGAATGACAACGCCTACAGCGCTCAGTTCGAGATCGACGGGTATGCTCAGGGTGAGGCCAAGTCGTTCAAGACTGTTGTAGCGAAGATCACTGGCGTTGGTTTCGTCACACCGGTCACGATGAACCTCACGAATGATCTCGCAGGTGCGGAAGCGCGCAACCCTGGCTCCCGCGTGACTTGTCGTATCAGTGGTGTTTCAAATGACTGGGCAAGCGCAGCACTTCGCTCATTCACCATCGATGTGCTGTATGATCCAATGACCATTGCGTTTGCCAACAACACTCTTCAAACTGAGGGTGCGGCCCCTGGCTGGAACATCAGTAATCCAGCGATCAGCACTGTTGGCCCGAATCAGTCAAAGATGACCTTCACATGTGCGGGTCCAAGCGCCATCGCAACAAACGGTCCGATCTTCTCCTTCGCAGCCACGCTGTTGCTTTCTGACAGGCTCAACGCCAAGCAGGACCTGCAGTTCGAGGCCGGCAAGCCATGTGTCATCCCATCAACTTCGGGAGACTCGACGAACATCTTCAATTGCGCCATCTCGCGTCGCGTCATTGAAGTCTCGGGTGCACGCTCGATGATCTCGCCGGTGTCCCCGAACCCCGTCAGCTCTGGAGTGGCTACGATGACTTTTGGTGTCGGAATCTCCGCTCCAACCACTATCGAAGTCATCAATGCCCAGGGCACCGTCGTACGGACTCTGGTGAACTCTCGCATGCAAGCCGGCGAGTACGACCTCAGCTTCGATACACAAGGGTTGGCATCAGGTGCCTACTTCATCCGGATGCGCACGGTCGAGTTCGATCAGACGCAGCGGCTGATGATCGCCGAGTAAGCCATTGCGGCGTATCTGCCGTGACATTCCCCGTCATTCAAACGGCAGCCCCCATCCGGGCTGCCGTTTTTTGTTTTCATATGCAATCCGTAACCTCTGGCACAGTTATTGGTTGTTGTTTATGGGTTCAGTAGTTTCGCAGGGACATGAAGGGTCTATTCCGACATATTGCTTCCTTGTCAGTGGTTTTGATGACAGCGGCTCTCGCCGTTGCCATGGTGCCATCGGTGCATGCTGAGAATGACAAGCGGGCGGTGTCTCCGAAGATCTCCACGAAGTCGAGCACGGTTTCCCCGATGACACGTGCAGTGAGCTCAGCCCTTCGCACGCTCACATCACGCAAGGCCGCTGCCGATGTCCGCTCGCAGGCAAAAACAGCCAACGGTCGCGACTCTGCGATCTCGACTCCTCGTTTCCTCTCAACACGCGTTGCCTCAGAAATCTTCGTCGCCCGTATCGAAATGGCCGTCGATGAGCCCCTTGTCGATATTGCGATCTTCAATATGCTGGGTAAGCGCGTCCTGGACGTCTATAAGGGAAGCTCGGCGCGCGGTATCCATGAGCACACGCAGTCGGTCTCAGACCTTCCCGAGGGCGTGTACATGTGCGTGATGCAGGGCACGAACTTCCGCAAGGCAGAAAAGTTCTTCTTTAGCCGGTAAGACATTCAACACGTCATTCGTTCTGCGAGCCGCCGTTGGTGGCTCGCTTCGTTTTGGAGGACACCCATGAAATTCGCAACGAAGGCCATCCACATCGGGCAGGATCCGGAACAGCTCACCGGCGCCGTGACCGTTCCTCTCTTCCAGACCTCTACCTATGCCCAGCACGAGATCGGTCGTCATACGGGCTTCGAATACGCCCGCACGCAGAACCCGACGCGCTTTGCGTGGGAAGAGAATCTTGCGGCGATGGAAGGGGGCGTTGACGCCTTTGCCTTCGGCAGCGGCCTCGCGGCCATCGATGCCGTGATGCGTCTGCTCTCGTCAGGGGACCATGTGATCATGGCCGAGGACATGTACGGCGGCACGTTCCGTCTGGCGGAACGAATACTGCGTCGGTTTGGATTGGATTTCACCTACGTCGATATGCGCGACGTAACCAATGTTGCCAACGCGATCCGACCAAACACGAAGATGATCTATACCGAGACCCCGACGAATCCGATGATGACCATCACGGATATCGCCGCGATCTCATCAATTGCACGTCAGGCATCCTGTTACATGGTGGTCGATAACACCTTTGCCACGCCATACGCCCAGCGTCCAATCGAACTGGGAGCTTCGATCGTAGTCCACTCGGCAACCAAGTACCTCGGCGGCCACAGTGACCTGGTCAGTGGCATCGTAACCACAAATGATGCGGCCATTGCTGAACAGCTCGGATTCATCCAGAATGCAGCGGGCGCCGTCCCAGGTCCATTTGACTGCTGGCTGCTGCTGCGCTCCGCAAAGACCCTTGCCGTGCGAATGGACCGCCATAGCGCCAACGCCCAGGCGATCGCCGAGTTCTGCGCCGGGCATCCATCTATCCTCGCCACACACTACCCCGGCCTGACGAGTCACCCACAACATGAACTCGCCAAGCGCCAGATGTCGGTCTTTGGTGGTATGATCTCCATTGAGCTTGGCTCAAAAGAACGTGCCATCCAGGTTACCAACAAGCTCAAGCTCTTCACCCTGGCCGAGTCCCTTGGTGGTGTTGAATCTTTGGTCTGTCACCCGGTAAGCATGACTCACGGCTCCATCCCAAAAGAACAACGCGAACGCCTAGGCGTCACGGATGGGCTCATCCGCTTGTCGTGCGGCATTGAAGATGTCGAGGACCTGCTACAAGATCTGGACGCTGCCCTGCGATAATCGGCTTGGCTGCAAGAGACATCTTCGTCGTAGAGAAGGCGCTACGCCTGCTTTCTAACCCCGACCACATTGTACCGATTGGTTACGAATTGCCAGTCGGCAAACGTGGCGTTGCCGGCGGGATTACAGCCTGTGCCGTGGAAGTCGCTGAACGCAGCCGACTGGTTTACCCAGACGAAGCTATTGAAGTTGAATGCCACCGGGGAACCGGCAGCAACGATGGCATCTTCGGCCTGCTGTAGGTGCGCGGCATCGGTGGTATAGACGAGACTGCTCAGTGCACCATGTTCACGGACGCTGCTGACAACTTCGTTGAGGGAGTCCTCGAAGGAGTCGGTTTCGATGATGAAGGAGATTGGACCGAACCACTCCCTGGTATACACGTCGCGTCTGGATGTATCAGCATGCAGCACAAGCGGCGACATGGATCTTGAACCGTCAAAGCCAGGTTGCGTCACTGGTGCGCTGCTGCGAATGACGTTCAAGCCAAGCCCCAGGGCCTCCTCGACGCGTGCAGCGGTGAGCGGATTCTGCACGGCTCCGAGCGTGCCCGGTCCCGCCTTTTCGTTGAACACCAGCGCGTCGATCTTCTCCCGAAGCTTTGCAGCGACAGCCTCCACCGGGACGTGCTCGCCACCCACGAGCATTCCCTGCTTTGCGATAAAGATGTTCTGCGGTGCTGTACACATCTGTCCCGAATACAGCGTCAGCGAGAACGCCAGATTATCTATCGCCTTGTCGAGATCATCCGTGGAATCGAGGATGACGCAGTTAACGCCGGCCTTTTCTGTGAACACAACCTTTCGATGCTCGGAGGCAACACGCTCGACAACGGCCCCGAAGGACGGACCGCCCGTATAGTCGATGATGCCCACCGCGGGATGTTTGACGAGGTCGAGTGTAAGGGGCTTTTCAGCCGTATCAACAGCCATCTGAATGACGTTCGGATCCATGCCCAGTTCGGCAAGGACGTCACGTAGTGCTGCGATCACAATGGCGATCGGATAGACAGCACCCGAGTGCGGCTTGACGATCACGCTATTGCCGGTAACGAGTCCGGCAAACATTCCTGGCGTGGTGTTCCAAACCGGAAACGTTGAACAGCCAATCACAAGATTGATGCCGCGCGGAACGAGCCGATAGGACTTGTCAATGCTTACACTAATCTTTCCCATCGGCTTGGTCCACAACACTCCGGATGTGAACGATGTCTGCGCTGCCAGACCAAGCGCCGTGGCCTCAAGCGCACGGTCAAATGCGTGCGGACCCGATGCCTGGAAGCCCATCACAAACCCCTGGCCCGTGGTGTGCTGCGTCGCATAACCGATCTCGAAGAACGACGTAGCGCCGCGCTCCAGAGCTTCCACCAGTATGGCGGCCCTGTCAACCGGCGTCAACGACTGCCATGCCGTCTGTGCCGCACTAGCACGTGCCACGAGCGTATCAACATCGATGGCCGGGTAGGTGATCCCGAGAGCAAACCCATATGGAGACGTTTCTTCGCCCAGCCATGATTCAGCCTGCCCCAGTCGGTCAAACCGGCTATTCAGCTGAGACTGGAAGCGGGCCAACGCATCGTCATTGGCAGTCTCTCCGTAGATCTTACCGCTTGGGGCCTCAGGCCAGTGAGCGTGAAATGTCCGCTCGGCATTAGCCTTCATCGCGGCATCGAGAGTTGCTTGATGGGCAGCGCGTAGGTCAGCAAGATTCATGGCAAGGGGCTCCGTAGTTCGTGGGCAACAAAACTACGACAGGCCCCTTACATGCTGTGATCTCCACCGAAACGGTAACTGACGCTGAGATTGAACAGCACATCGGCAAACGCGGCATCGCCGATAACCTCCACGCCTCGCAGTGCCGTGCGCTTCTCGTCAATGTAGCTTTGGGTGCGATTGCGGTACGCCGCTATCGGTGCGCTCAGAAATACCGAAATCGCCGACGTCGAATAACCAATTCCAGGCTCAACGCTAACAGCATAGCCTGGACGACGGAATCCGGCACTTCCACCGATGAGGTCAGATGAAGGAACGCCTTCAGCGCGCACCCCGAGGTATGCCGTCCATCCGTTGAACATACCATACATCATGCCAAGACGCAGACCGAATTGATCTGCACTAGAGTACTCTGACGTATCAGAGACCGCCGAGTCAGGTGCCGTACGCAGACGCACACCGTTAGTATTCGTCACATTGGCCATGTAAAACAGATTTGTCAGGAACACCAGATCAGTGCCGAGCGTCTGAATTCCTTGAACGTCGGTAGTGATACCATATCCGCCGTCACCAAGTTGAATAGACTGGTCTACAACACCCGGAATCGTAAGATTCTTTTGCGTCCCCTGATTGTAAAAGTCATCCACAACGTCATACTTCCCTGTTGGGAGTTTGGCACCGAATGCGATAGAGTAGTTAGACTCCGACGTTGCCGGATCAAAGAGCCAGTACCCAACAGAGAAGCGTACATCACCAAGCCCTGCTGAAGACGTCATTCGACGATCACCCGCCCATGTACCGATCAGGGCTCCGGTACTATCAAACCGAGGGTTGCCACCGTGCTCATACATGGAAGTGCGGTCGTTGTAATTCAGCGGTACGACGGCATTAACGAAGAGTCGGTCGGTGATTCCGTATCCCACGGACAGGTCAAGTGACCCAGCATTATTGATCACCTCGGTTCCCTGCTCGACGCGGAACGCTTCTTCATGATCTCCACGAAAGTGACGGAACGACCTGAAGTACCTCGCACCTGTCACAACATTGAATTCCCCGGCCCTGAGGTTAAATGTGTTGCCGGTATTGGTGCCGCACATCGTACCGCCACGAACGGCCACACATCCCTGTGCCCGAATCTCGGATGTTGCCGAAACGATAACCAAAGTGATGATGAGGAAGACGTACCCAGTTCGCATCGCTGTACCCGTCAGAAAAGTGAAGTGGTGATGAACGGGGCGCAACATAGCGGGACGCTCTTCCAGTCTGCAAGCGCAAGGAACCTATGTTCGTTAACTTACCCCAACCCCTTGAACTCGAAGCCGTCCCTCTACGGCGAAGCCGTCCCTTGGCTACAGCGCGATAACCCACT
>CAYMTW010000053.1:0-13499 GCA_964393485.1 uncultured Melioribacter sp.
GTACCTCCGTACCTCCGTACCTCCGTACCTCCGTACCTCTGTACCTCCGTACCTCTGTACCTCCGTACCTCTGTACCTCCGTAACTCCGTACCTCAGTCACTGATCTTCATCAGCGTCAGATTTACTGTGCCACCGCCGAAGTAGTCATCGGCCTTCTGTGATGGATTGCGTGTCGTGACCACTGCTGCAACACGTATTCCACCCGACAGTGTCCATTGAAGATCGCGACGAAGTCGCAGTGGACCTTTCAAGAGGCCCGTGGCCGAGAGTGTAGTTGACGTTGTCTTCACCCGTGATGTTGGCCACGCGCCAACATCGACGATGGTACCACTACGAGTGTTGGCCCGTAGGAAGAGCGAATCACCTGTGACGGTGAGCCGAAAAACAGTGTTTACAGCGTCCGCATTTCCCAATTGCAACGGTCCGGCGGCATTTCGTGCGGTTCCTCTATACACGCCCGTATGGGTTGATAGGGATGACGGCTGTAGAAGTGTTCCGACCAACAGGAAGAGAACGATCATCGACATGGATTACTCCGCGGGCTGCTCCTGAACGCGGCGCAGCAGCAGCATTCCGATCAGGAGAAAGATGATAAGCGAAAGCAGCGCGTAGCGATAGCTGTTGCTCAGTGAGAGAACAATTCCAAAGGTCAAGGGGCCAAACCAGGACGTGCCCTTGTCGCTGATCTCGTAGATCGAGAAATACTCAGCTTCACGCCCGTGGGGGATGAGCTTCGAGAACATCGAACGGCTGAGGGCCTGTGAGCCCCCTAGAACGATGGCAATGACCACAGCAAGAACGTAGAACCACGAGCCGCCGGCCGGCATTACATAGGCGAAGATCAAGGCGATAGCCCATCCGAACAGACTGATGGTGATCGAGCGAAGAGTGCCGATGCGTGATGCAAGTCGTTCGAAGAGGATCGAGCCGGCGATAGCGACAAACTGAACGAGCAGGATCGACTGCGTCAGTACGTCCAGTCCGAGCCCGAGTTCCTGACTGCCATAGACGCTGGCCATGGAGATCACCGTCTGGATAGCCTCGTTGTAAAGAACATAGGCCACGAGGAATCGTCCAGCCTGCGGATGCTGACGGATGTGACGGATGGTATCACGAAGCTGGGTCAAGGCCGCACCAACACGGACCTGTCCCACCTTGGCGCGGACGCCCTTGAGCAATGTTAGCGGGATGATCGTGAAAAAGGCCCACCAAAGGCCCGTGCTGGCAAGGATCATTCTGATCGTCCATGACTTCTCGTCACCCGTGGTTGCCGACGTGAACCACAGCAGGTGGAGTAGCAAGGCCAGGCCTCCGCCGAGATAGCCAAATGCCCAGCCTCGAGAGGAGACCGCATCGCGTTCATCGGGCTCGGCCAGATCGTTGAGAAAGCTGTTAGCCACCACGATGCTCGCACCGAAACAGGCATTAGCAAGAACAAACAGGCCGGCTCCGATCAGATACGACGTAGCATCATGTTGAACGACCGAAAGGCTGACCGTTGCAGCGGCACCAAGGAAGGCCGTAACAGCAAGGAGTTGGCGTTTGCGGTGTGAAGCATCGGCGAGCGCACCGATGATCGGTAGCAGGATCATCTGCACCACCACCGATGCCGAGACGCAGAACGAGAACCATGATCCCGGATGCAGAGACAGTCCCAGCACGTGCAGATGCCCATCAACGGCCGCATGCTCAGCAACCGATGTCAGGTAGGGACCGAGAAAGACGGTAACTACAGACGTCGTGAACGCACTGTTGGCAAAGTCGTAGAAGTACCATCCGGTACGCTGACGGGCAAGCGAAACCATGGGCCGAATATACGCCCTTCGTGGTGGCTCGGAAGCCCCTAAATTGCAGCTTGTCCCAATTGTGAGATCACCTCATGCGCGTGCTTGGACCGACTAAGAATTTCCTCGCTATTGACGAGCAGCATTCATCGCTTGAAACTGCCCGTGTGGCCATCGTTTCAGCCCCGTACGAGCACACCGTGAGCTATGGCGGTGGTGCCAAACATGGCCCCAAGGCCATACTCAAGGCCAGCTCCTACGTCGAGTTTTACGATGACGAGACCGATCGCGAGTTGTGCTTCGATGCCGGCATCGCAACACTCGCGCCGATCAAGTTCGGCAAGGCTGTCGACAGATCAGCACTGGACCTGATCGAGGAGCAGGTCTCTGCTCTGATCGAGATGGAGAAGTTCGTGGTAACGTTAGGGGGCGAGCACACGATCTCGACGGCGCCGATCGCAGCTCACTATCGAGCATATCCGAAGATGAGCATCCTGCACTTCGATGCACATTCGGACCTGCGTCAGGAGTATCAGGGCTCGCCGTGGTCGCATGCATCCTTCATGGCCCGTGTGGCCGAGTTTTTCCCCACGAAGCGCATCACGCAGGTTGGTATTCGGGCTCAATGCATTGAAGAAGCGCAGTTTATCCGGGAAAAGAAGGTCAACACGTTTTACGCCTCGGCAATCCGACGTGGATTACACGGAGCGAGCTGGCAGAAGAATGTGGTTGACACGCTCTCCAAGGACGTCTACATTACCTTCGACGTGGATGCGTTTGATCCGGCGATCATGCCTTCCACTGGCACACCAGAGCCTGATGGACTGCTGTACAGTGAGACGCTGGATGTGATCCGCGGCGTGGTTGCTAGCGGACGTCGAATCGTCGGCTTTGACGTTGTAGAACTTGCGCCGGTCAAGGGAGTGACGCATCCCGACTTGACGGCGGCTCGTCTTGTGTACAAGCTCCTGAACCTTGCATTCACTACACCTGCAGCACGCAAACGATGAACCTACGCCAAGAGATTGAACGCCTCTACGCCCTTGACCCGGCAGAACTCAAGTATGACCCCATGGTCGGGGATGTCTGTGACGAGATTCTGAAATGTCTGAATCATGGAACGATCCGTGCTGCAGAACCCAATGCCAGCGACGGCTGGACAGTCAACGCATGGGTTAAACACGGAATCCTCCTGCTCTTTCGCATGGGGTCCATGCAGGACATGTCCACCGATGACAACTTCCGATTCTTTGACAAGCATACTCTTCCGACAAAGCGCATCCTACTCGAGGACAATGTGCGTATCGTCCCTGGCGGTTCGTCGATCCGTACGGGAGCGTTCCTCTCTCCAGGCGTCATCTGCATGCCGCCGATGTACGTTAACATTGGCGCCTGGGTTGGGACTGGAACCATGATCGACAGTCACGCGCTCGTAGGCACCTGCGCACAGATCGGCGCGCGCGTCCACATCAGTGCGGCAGCCCAGATCGGTGGCGTTCTCGAGCCGGCAGGGGCGCGTCCGGTGATCATCGAAGACGATGTCATGGTAGGGGGCAACTGCGGCGTATATGAGGGTGTGCGCGTCGGGAGGCGAGCTGTGCTCGGCAGCGGCGTAATTCTCAATGCATCAACGCCCGTCTATGACCTCGTCCATCAAACAGTCATTCGCAGTGGAGCCGAGGAGCCCCTTGCCATACCCGAGGGAGCTGTCGTTGTGGCCGGTTCACGTCAGGTGCAGGGTGCATGGGCACAGAGCAATGGACTGTCGATCAGCACTCCGCTGATCGTCAAGTATCGGGATGAGAAGACCGATGCGCGCACGGCGCTGGAGGCCGCACTGCGCTAATCTCATTCGACTTAGCTGAGTGTGGGGTCGCCCTTTTCACGGTTCAGGCGTACGGCTTGCTTGACCATGGCCTCGAAGACCTCGCGGCGAATATCCTTTGCTGAACGCAGGGTAATGGTGCGCATCATCGTCAGATCACCGGAGAGCAAACCATCAGGGTCGCTCAGTTCCGTTCCGCGCCAGAACCCAAAGGTAACGTAGTCCTTATAGGCCTTGAAGAAGCACACCGGACCGTTGGCACTGAAGACCGGCTGCGACCACATGATGCTCTCTTCGATGTCCGGGTCCACAGCCTGTACGATGCCGCGTAGTGTAGCTAGGACTTCCTTCTGCCAGCCCTTGTGTCCATTGACGTACTGTTCAACGGTGGCTGCACTGACCGGGACGTAGATGGGCGTTTCTTCACGCTGCTTGGGAGTATCGACGTACTCGCCACGCGTGCTGCGGCGGTTGAGCACGGAGCCACGCGGTGGACGTTCCTTCTTTTCACCTTTGGCCTGGTCGGGACGTTGACCCTGTGATTGTCCGGGACGCTGCTGTCGCTGGCGATCCTGGGCTGCCGACGGTGCTTGACCCGCTGGCTGCGTCGGGCGTTGCTGGTTGGCTCCAGTGGCCTCGCCAGCTTCACCCCGACCGCGGTTGCGGTTTCGGCGGCGATTTCGTCCAGAACGCTCTCCAGACTCACCGGCCGGAGATTGTCCATCACCGGCCGGTAGTTGGGATTCTGCTGGTTTGTCGGGTGCGCCCCCGGAGACATTTCGTCTCGGTGGCTGCTGCCGGTTTTCCTGTGGCTCTTGCGGAGTGGATGTTGATGACGCTTCGCTCTCTGAACGTTGCGGCTGACCTTCCTCGCGCGATCCGCCGCCTCGACGGCCGCGTCGGCGCCGACGTCCGGAACGATCGTCTCGTGATTGGTCTTCACCGCCCTGTGGGGCCGGTGCTTGCTGTGGGTTCTGATCTTCTGATAGCGTCATCATTCTCTGCGAAAAATGCCAAGGTAGGTGGCAAATATACGGAGCCTCAGGGTAGGGGGCTGGTGGCTTGCTTACCCTTCAAACGGATGGTCGCGGACCGTCGGAATGCGCATCTTTATTAGCTTCTCGATGTCGCGCAGGGATCCACGGTCTTCGGGCGTGGCCAGCGTGACAGCAATGCCAGTGCGGCCGGCTCGCCCCGTGCGGCCAATACGGTGGACGTAGGTTTCAGCCGCTTCCGGGACGTCGTAGTTCACGACGTACGGAAGCTGGGCGATGTCGATACCGCGAGCAGCAATGTCGGTTGCAACGAGAACTCGCGTGCGCCCGGTCTTGAAATCCTGAAGAGCCTTTTGACGTGCCGTCTGTGACTTGTCTCCGTGGATAGAAGCGACCTTTAGGCCCTCCTTCATCAGGTCCTTTGTCACACGATCTGCACCTCTCTTGGTACGGGTGAAAACCAGCACACTACCTTCGAGGTCATCACTGAGAAGATGCGCCAGAAGGGCGCGCTTGCGGTCCCGTTCAACGTAGTACAGTCGCTGGTCCACCATCTCAGTCGTGGTGTTCTCCGGCGCTACGGCGATATGAACGGGGTCGGACAGTAGCGAATTGGCCAGGTCCCGGATCTCACGCGGCAGCGTTGCCGAGAAGAACAGGGTCTGACGCTGCGTTGGGATCAGCTTGACGATCTGGCGGATCGACGGCATAAAGCCCATGTCCAGCATCCGGTCAGCCTCATCCAGCACGAACGTGTGGATGTTCGACAGGTTCAGGGCACGGTGCTCAACGACATCGAGCAGCCGTCCCGGCGTAGCGATCACGATATCAACACCACGGCGGATCTGATCGATCTGCGGGCGAATGCTGACGCCACCGAGAAGAACCACCGAGCGAACCTTCAGCCCCTTGGAATAGGTGCGAATGCTTTCGTCGATCTGCACGGCGAGTTCGCGAGTCGGTGCAAGAATCAGTGCACGAGGTCCGCCACGGAAGGGGCCTTGGTTGTGAAGGCGATGAAGGATCGGCAGGCCAAAGGCTGCCGTTTTGCCAGTACCCGTCTGAGCACAACCGAACACGTCGCGTCCGGCCATGACCACAGGGATGGCTTGTTCTTGAATTGGGGTTGGGGTTGTGTACCCGGCAGTTTCTACGGCCTTTTGAAGGGGCGCGCACAGCTGCAATTCAGCAAAGGTCATAGACCTCTCCTTGATAATGGATGATGATGACACGGTTCCCATCTCTCAAGCCGATCGCTGATCGGCTCCAATGCTACCGTGAATCACCACCTACCAGGAGAGAACGGGGCACAGAGAAGAAAAGCCGCGGTGCCAGTGCACCAAAAACATGCCCAACGTATATCGGGCGGCTGTTCAGACGTGCAAATATACGAAGAAGTGTGGAAGACGTGTGGAAAACCTCTTAGCCAAGGCGTGAGCGAAGCTCCTGGTCAATGGCATCGAGGAATTCTTCGGTGTAAAGGAAGTGCTCACCATGACGCACGCCATTGCCATGAATGCACACGGCAAGGTCCTTGGTCATGCGTCCGCTTTCGACCACATCAACGCAGACGCGTTCAAGCGTCTGACAGAAATTGACGAGTTCGGCATTGCCATCAAGCTTGCCACGGAACTCCAAGCCCCGTGTCCAGGCAAAGATGGAAGCGATCGGATTGGTGGACGTTGGCTTGCCCTTCTGGTGATCACGGTAGTGGCGTGTGACGGTGCCGTGTGCCGCCTCGGCCTCCATTGTGGTGCCATCCGGGGTGACGAGTGTCGAGGTCATCAGGCCAAGTGATCCGAAGCCCTGAGCAACGGTGTCAGACTGCACATCTCCGTCGTAGTTCTTGCAGGCCCACACAAAGTTGCCGTTCCACTTCAGTGCAGACGCAACCATGTCGTCAATGAGACGGTGCTCATAGGTGATCCCCATTTCGCTGAACTTGGCGGCAAACTCCGCGTCAAAGACCTCCTGGAAGATGTCCTTGAATCGACCATCGTACTTCTTGAGAATCGTGTTCTTGGTGCTCAGATAGAGCGGCCAGCCCTTCATGAGGGCCTGGTTCATACATGCGCGTGCAAAGCCGCGGATGGATTCATCAGTGTTATACATGGCAAGAGCCACGCCATCTCCTTTGAAGTTATAGACCTCAAATGACTGTGCTTCACTGCCATCTTCTGGGGTGAATGTCACCGTCAGCTTGCCCTTGCCCTTTGTCAAGAAGTCAGTAGCTCGATACTGGTCACCAAAAGCATGACGTCCAATGCAGATCGGAGCGGTCCAGTTGGGCACAAGGCGCGGTACGTTGCTGCAGACAATCGGCTCGCGGAACACGGTACCGTCGAGAATGTTGCGGATCGTCCCGTTCGGCGACTTCCACATCTTCTTGAGCTTGAACTCTGCAACACGCGCTTCATCAGGAGTGATAGTTGCGCACTTGATCCCAACGCCGTACTTCCTGATGGCCTCTGCGGCATCGATCGTTACCTGGTCATCTGTGGCATCACGATGCTCGATCCCGAGATCGAAGTACTTGATATCCAGGTCCAGATAGGGCAGGATCAGCTTTTCCTTGATGAACTTCCAGATGATGCGTGTCATTTCGTCGCCGTCTAATTCGACGACTGGGTTGGCCACCGTGATCTTTGCCATGTCCGCTGCTGAAGGATGAAAGGGGAATGTTAGACGACAAAAGTACGGACTCAGAGCGTCATGATGTGAGCAGCCGCGGCACGACCAGATGCGGCGGCACCCTCAACGCGGGGTCCGCCAAAGGCATCACCGGCAAGCAGCATCGGAGGTGTGCTATTCAGAACGCTGAAAGGGGCGTCAAACACCGCCGATGGCTGGGCGTAGCGCCAGCGATGAATCATGGACGACGTGACGGCCGACCCTAGGTGATTGCTGACTTCCTCGATCAGGATCCTGTGGGCTGTCTCCGGATCCTCGAGGTGTTGCTTAGCAAACTCCACCGTGCTGTGAATCGTGATGCAGGAAGCAGGGGAGATACCCTTTGCCTGATTATCAGACACCAGGGCAATTGCCGTCGAGTCGGCCGGACGCCATGGTCCGCCATGGGGCAGGCCGCTCGGTCTTTCGAGTGTGGCCATAACGGCAAAGCATGGGTCGTAGGAAATGTCCCGCAGCCGATCAACATCGTCGCCGAAAAGGTCATTCTCAGGATGTGCGACAAGTGCCAGGGCCTGTGGAATCGGGGCCGTGATGATGCACGCGTCGCAGGACAGTGTTTCGGTGGTGTCCACCATGACGTTCCAATGGGTGTTTGCCCGCCGAATAGACGTTACGGTGGTTGATGTCCGGACATCGAGTCCCCTGGCCAGGTGTTTTGCGATCGCACTCATGGACGTCACACCTCTATACCGATGATGCGAGTCCGTTGCGTTTCCACCGAACCAAGGTGCGACGATGCCGTCCGCAAGCCAGCGCTCAACTATATCACTGAACCAGTCTGAGCGGGCGGTAAGAAACTGCGCACCATGATCGAACACCGCATCATCGATCCGGCGCGTTGCCATACGTCCGCCAACGCCACGCCCCTTGTCAAGCACAGTAACGTCCATACCTGCTTCATGCAGCAAACGACCTGCGGTAAGGCCACTCATGCCGGCCCCGATGATGAGGATATTCATGCGGCAAGTTAGCTCGGGTAGAGTCAGTATTTTCGACCTGTGACTTACTTCGTCATTGCAGTTCACGCGCACGAGTAAGTCGTCGCGGTGCGTGACGTTGTAAGCCGCTTCATTGTCGTAGACCTGTCAGAGGCCTTGCCGGTGCATCTGGCAACGAGCTGTGAAATGAGCTCATCGTTTGGATGTTCGATGATGAGCACCGTCTCCACACGCCGCATTTTGTCCCGTATATGGCGGCGATGTGCTAGCGCTCACAAGCCGTTGCACCTTCTGCCGGCAGATGGTCGTGAGCTTGCGCGGTGAGAGGATCGTCAGCACATCGGCCCAGGAGACGATCCACGAGACCAGTTCCGGTGATAACGGAGCTTCCAGTTCCAGAAGCAATGTGCCATTTCGTTGAAGTCGCGTGTGCTGTGTAGGGTGCCATTGCCGTGAGGCAAAAAAGTCTGCAGCGGAGGCATCAACGCGAAGTCGAATGGTCTGCACCTGGCCGTCATAGACGCCGAAACGTGCACTACGATAGCGGCGTTCATCAAAGCTGTGCAGAGGCAGCGTTACGTCGTCGGCCCGTTCGACATGATCGATACGGTCAACCGCAAGTGTGATGTACTGCCTATGCTTTGGGTGCCAGGCTGCAACGTAGAGCCGTCCGGCATGGTTTATCATTCGACAGAAGCTCACTACAAAGGTTCGCGTCTCTGCGCTGTGGATCGATCGATAGGTGACGCGATCCCAGTGCGGATCGGTAATGGCAAAGATCACCTGAGCCAGCACCGCGTCATCAAGAGCATTGGCATAGCGTCCAGGTGTGACCTCGCTGACGACGTCGTCGGGTAGGAAGACAGAGCCCGGCACGTGTCGATCCAGCTTCCGTATCAACCGCTCGATGTCACGTTGTACAGGCGTGCTACGGAAAGCTCCGAGTGCCCCCTTCAGCAGATGAAGAGCAAGGATCTCTTTCGAGGAAATCGAAAGGGGCTCCAAGCCGCGATAGGTTGATGGAATGGACCAACGTTGCTCACGACCATGACGTTCATTGATGAGCACGACACCCGCACGTTCGATCGACTTCAGATCACGCTGGATCTGACGCTGACTTACGCGTGGTGTATCGGTGTCGGTGACGGCATCAATGATCCCCAGTGTGGACAGCTTGCGTCCACTAGAAAGCAGCGAAAGAATCTTGATACATCGTGTTATCTGTGCTGACATCGCTGACATCCTCCGTCGCTATTCGGCTCTGCAAGGGCTGAGCTGATGTTTAGCTGGATTGATAAAGAAGAAGCCAAAGATACCGGTACCAAGCGACGTCATGCGTCGCCTGAACTCCGATCTTTGCGAACTACCCAAGAATTCCCCAACTATCCTGGGCAGATACATTGTAGAATTGATTGCCTTTTGTCAGTTGCAACTACGGCAGAAACACTTCGAATAATAAACTCTATGATACAACCGCGCACGCACTACTTGGCTGCACTGCTATGACAATTCGTCTGTTCATCATCGACGACCATCCTCTGATCATCGACGGACTGGAGTTGAACTTCAGCCGGTACGCTGGCCTCGAAGTTGTTGGGAGAAGTTCAAGTGCGAGTGCTGCACTTGAGGAGGTGTGCGCTCGTCGGAATGAGATCGATCTCATCCTGTTGGATGTCTCTATGCCCGGCATGTCAGGATTGGAGCTGTGCCGACGCATCAAGCACGAAGGGGCACGACCGTTTGTCGTGTTTCTAACCTATCTCGCAGATGAGTATACTCGCGCCCAGCTTAAAGTCACACCCCACGATGGCCTCATTTCCAAGGCCAGACCCATCCACGAAATCGTCGATTACATGCGGTCAGTGGTTTCCGGCACCGCACAATCGACAGTTGGCCGCGATAGCAGGAAGGAGTCAGAGCCAGCACTTTCGAGATCGGAGCAGATTGTTGTGTACTACATCGCCGTGAAGGGGCTCACTAGTCGAGAGATCGGCTATGTGCTCGGACGTAGCGAACAAACCATCATCAAGCATCGAAAGAATGTGATGGTGAAGCTTGGGATCCACAACATTCAGGGACTTGTCTGGTATGCTATCTCGAAGGACATGCATATCAATCCGCCAGTGTGATTAGCGAGGTGCATAACTCTGTAACTCTGTAACTCTGTAACTATGTAACTCTGTATTTGTTCCTATCCTCCCGTCTTCACGTCTTCTGTTTCTTTTTTTTTGCGGCTGGGAAGAGGATGTTGTTCAGGATGAGGCGATAGCCGGGTGATGTAGGGTGCAGTTTTAGGTCTGTCGCGGGGTCACCTACGGCATGACGATAGTCTTCTGGGTCGTGTCCGCCGTACCACGTGAACGTACCACGACCGACGTTCCCGTGAATGTAGCGAACTTGATCGGTGCCCTCGCGTTCTGCCAGAACGATGACTGATTTCTTGACCTGATCCTTGTGGAAGGCGGTTGTCTGACCAAGAAAGCCCTTAACGACGTTCACATGACACTGGGTGAGCATGGTTGGAACAGGGTCGTACTTGGCCGAAAAGTCGAACAGTGTAAAGTAATCGCTTGATTCAGTCTGTAGGATGGTGTTGGCATCGACATCAATGCTCGAGTACTCATACTGCAGCGGATTCATTACGAGCTTGAAATTCTCGAACGCAAAGCACCGTGAGAAGTCGAGCTTCTGATTTGCCTGCATGTCCATTGGGTCGCCGTCGAAGATCTCGGCACAGATGTCGACATCACCGGCTGCTAATGCAATGTCGTAGGTGTCCGTGGCCGAGCACATGGCAAACATGAAGCCCCCTGTCGAGACAAAGTCGCGGATCTTGCTCACAACGGACTTCTTCAGCTCGCTCACTTTGGCGTAGCCGAGTTTGCGGGCCGTGTTTTCCAGCAGAGCTACCTGCTGGATGTACCATGACTCGCCAGCAGAGTTGGCGTAGAATTTTCCGAACTGTCCTGTAAAGTCTTCGTGATGAAGGTGCAGCCAGTCGTACTCGGAGAGCTTGCCTTTGATGACCTCTTCATCCCAGAGCTTGTCATACTTGACCTCCGCATACTCCATGACGAGTGTAACGGCGTCGTCCCAGGGGCGGAATCCGGGTGGGGCATAGACGGCAATACGCGGGGCCTTTTCCAGCCGCACCACATCCATGTTGGTCTTTTCTGACTGCACTTCACTATAGATCGACGCAGTAGAGGCTCCATCAAGGGACTCGAAGAAGACGCCCCTGATGCGGCATTCCGAGGCGATCTCCTCGGCATAGTCCGTCACGAAACTTCCACCGCGATAGTTCAGGAGCCAGTCCACGGGCTGATCCCGGGTCAGGATCCAGTAGATGATCCCATAGGCTTTCAGATGGTTTGTCTGCTCGAGATCCATCGGGATCATGAGCTTCTGTGCCTGACCCGTTGACAGGACAAGCAGCATTACAAGCAGTGTGGAACGTAAGCGGTTCATGGGGCGTTGAACCACGAACTTACGGCAGACATATTGCCCATGCGCATTCATGCGCTTGTGGAGACGCTATGAACGCCGATTTTCGCAGGACTGCAATGGGAATGGCCGCAGCCATCATCATCATCTCCTTGTGGCTTGCGCATCTTGTCTGGACGCTTGCTGCTTCACCTCTTGAAACTGTTCAGGGGGCTGGCTGGCTCGTGGTGGTTCTTCACGTGCTCGTGCAAGGATATCTCTCGACGGGGCTCTTTATCACGGCCCATGATGCCATCCACGGTACGGTCTCGGGCTCGTCCCGTGTGAACACGATCATCGGCACCATGGCGGCGTTTCTCTTTGCTGGTCTTTCCTACAAGCGTCTGAGCGTCAATCACCACCTGCATCATGCGCATCCAGCAGATGATGCCCTGGATCCGGATTATCATCCGTCAAGCCGCTATCTGCCGTGGTTTGCGTCGTTTATGCGTCGCTATGCCACCATCTGGCAGATCGTGATCATGGGTGCGGCGTTCAATATTCTCAAGATCTGGGTGCCCGAGCCCAAGCTCTGGGTGTACTGGATCATCCCTGCGTTCCTCGGCGCCTTTCAGTTGTTTACCATAGGCACCTATCTGCCGCATCGCAAGCCCCATGACCATGACATGCCGCACAATGCGCGATCGATGAGGCTTAATCACGCGCTGGCCATGATCTCGTGCTACTTCTTTGGATATCACACTGAACATCATCTCTCACCCGGTACGCCCTGGTGGCGACTCTGGCGAATAAAGGAGCAGCGTCACGGGGCAAAGCACGCGCATGGCGGGGAACTTTCGTAGTTTTTGGCCTCATGTCAATCGCTGTTACCGTAACGAATGCCTCTGGTGCCCGCTATCGCGGTCAGCAGGCCATGATCCTAAGCGTGGAGCAGGCGCTGAAGGCCCACAAGGTCAAGCACGCTCGTATAGATGTGATCCTACTGACCGATCGGCGGATCCGGACGCTGAACAAGCAGTATCTGCAGCATGACTATGCTACAGATGTGCTGACGTTCCCGCTGGAGGATCAGCCCCTATACGGAGAGATCTACGTTTCTCTGGAAACTGCCAGGCGTCAGGCAAACGAATACGGCGTGACTGTCGTCAATGAGCTCGCCCGGTTGGCCGTGCACGGTGCATTGCACCTTCTCGGCTATGATGATGCCAGCGACGAAGACCGCAAGACAATGCATGAACTCGAAAACACGTACATCGTGAACCCAACCACCAGCCTATGACTCATACCTACTCCGTTGAGCGCGTCATGGACGTGATCACTCACATCATGTCCGTACAGATTCCTGGTCGTCCGCTTTCTTCTGTCGATACCAAAGACCTCCGTTCGTGTGGATTTTCCGAGGCCGAGATAGCAGCGGCGATGTCGTGGATGATGGAGCGCTCACGACTTGCAGACGATAAGGTCGAAGGACGCTTCCGAATCCTGCATGGTATTGAACAGAACATCCTCACCCCCGAGGCATGGGGCATGCTGATGATGTATCATGACATGCGATTCCTTAGTTCAGAGGACGTCGAACAGATCCTCGAACGTGCCGTGATGCTCGGAATGGAACGTGAAGTTGATACACCCGAGATCAAGGCCATTATCGCGGCGTATGTGCTGTACACCTCAACAGCCTCCCAAGCCAATCGTCGGATGCTGATGGGCGATGAGATGGTGAATTGAATTGCGTAATTCCGTAATTCTATTTGGCCCCGTAGCTCAGTTGGATAGAGCGACGCTTTCCTAAAGCGTGGGCCGGAGGTTCGAATCCTCTCG
>CAYMTW010000054.1:0-13486 GCA_964393485.1 uncultured Melioribacter sp.
ACGCGCACGAGTGAGCCATAGCGGAAGAGGCGCTTGGTGCGCCGACCGTAGATGCGCATGCGCTGTTCATCAAAGATGTAGTAATCATCATCGATATCGCGGATATGCAGGAGTCCTTCGATCATCAGGTCTTTGATGGTTATGAAGACGCCGAAGGTTGCCACGCCGGTCACATACCCAACGTGGTCGGTGCCGAGGTGCTCTCGGGCTAGGATGGTCTGTGCCAGCTTGACCGATGCCCGTTCGGCATCAATACTGGCACGCTCGGTTGCCGAGCACTGGTCTCCGGCATAGCTGACGATGTTCTCCAGCATGCGCAGGCGGCGCGTATCTGGTTGCCCCTTGGCATACTCCTTGAGCAGTCGGTGCACGACAAGGTCCGGATACCGGCGGATAGGGGACGTAAAGTGGGCGTAGTCCGAAAAGCCCAGACCGAAGTGACCGATATTAAAGTCGGCATAAACAGCCTTGGCCATAGAGCGCAGGAGTAGAGTGTTGACCACCGGCTGTTCGACGCGGCCCTGCGCCTGACGCAGGATGGCATTGACGTTGGAGGGGGCGAGCTGTCCGCTGGGAACGTCAAAACCGAGCGTGCGGATGATGCCGACGGCCGAGGTGATCTTCTCCTTATCGGGCTGGTCGTGCACTCGGTAGAGGTACGGCGGCACATCGCGCCACTTCCATTGCTTCTTCAATGCATGCATGTGCTCGGCAACGGCACGGTTGGCAGCCAGCATGCATTCTTCGACAAGTGAGGTTGATTCCGTCCGACGCTTTACGACGGCGCGCACCGGCATCTTTGACGCGTCCAGCAGGAACTTAACCTCTTCTGTTTCGAAGTCGATGCCTCCTTGCTTCATGCGTCGTGCAAAGAGCGTTGTTGCCAACGTTCGCAGACGGCGCAATAGATCGGCATGATCGCCCTCTTCACCGAGAATGATGCGCTGGGCCTCATCGTAGGTAAAGCGGCGGGCACTCCTGATCAGCGTCTCCTCAATGCGATAGGACTGTCGTGACCCATCGGGAGCAAACTCCATGAACACCGAAAACGCATTGCGCAACCGTCCGGGAACCAGTGAACAGATGTTGTTGGAAAGATGCTCCGGCAGCATCGGAACGACGCAGTCGACCAGGTACGTGCTGTTGCCGCGCTCGAGGGCCTGCTTGTCAAGCGCCGAGCCTTCCGGAACGTAGTGCGAAACATCGGCAATGTGCACGCCAAGCTCAACGTTCCCGTTGTCAAGTTCCTTTAGAGAGAGCGCATCATCGAAATCGCGCGCATCCTCCGGATCGATGGTGATGATCGTCTCGCCGCGCAGGTCTGTTCGACCGTGCGGAACATCGTCGGTTGGCTCGTCGTGATGTCGTGCTTCAGCCTCGACGTCGGCAGGGAAGGACACGGGCAAGCGAAACTCTTTCAGGATGGCAGCGAACTCCACGGCGGCTGCACCAGAGGTGCCAATAACCTCCGTAACGACAGCTTCGGGTGCGGCATTGTCATGGGTCCAGCGCGCCAATGTCCCGACTACCTTATCGCCTGGGCGAGCCCCTTTCAGATTTGATTCAGCTACGAGGAAGTCCACGTGGTATTTGTTCTCATCGGGAATCAGATACATGAAGCTTCCGTCAAAGTCTATCGAACCCGTGATCACATGTTCGGCACGAGAGACAATCTCGACGACTTCGCCACGGGGCTTGCGGCCCGGTGCCTGAGCGTGCAGGCGTACGCGCACGGTGTCACCATCAAGGGTGGTGTTCATATCATGTCGGCGCACATGCACCACTGGTATTGCAGGGTCATCAGTGCGCACCGTTCCGTTGTCATGATGCATCGAGAACACGCCGAGTAGGCTTCCTTCTGCGCGTTGCGGCAGTGCAAATCGACGTCGGCTCATGCGCATGATGACGCCTTCCTCGGCCATCGTCTCAAGGAGCGCGCGCAGGTGCTCGTATTCGTCCGAGCCGGCTCGCAGGCGCAGCTGTTTCGATAGGTCAAGCAGCTGCATGGGTACCATGGCCGCGCCAAGGGCTTCAAGGACGTCCGCGCGCAGGTCACGGATCTCGGTAAAACGCTTCATCGTGCAATATGCGCAGATGACGGCCGTTCGATGGTACGCTCAAAACCCGTAGAATCGCACGATGAACTTCACCACCTCCTGGATGTGCCGGTGATCACACGCCTTGCTGTATTGATCGCCTCGCTGCTGCTGCTCGATCAGCCCCTTGCCTTTGCCCAGTCTGCACCGACGATCAGGACCGATTCGATCATAGCAGAGTTTATCGGTAGCAATGCCAGGCCGCGCTGCGTGATCCGTGGAGTCTTCATCGACGGACGTGTCGATACGGTAAAGGCAACATTGAAGACTTCGACAATCAGGGCCACGACGGGCGGCTATGCACGATACAAGCCCGTGATCGACTCGGTATGGCTGGTGCCTCTTGCTACCGACCGGCATGAGATGATGATCCGTCTGCGACTTACCGGACAGCGCATCCCTCTGCCGTCGCGCGCAGTGCGTGGCGTGGTCCGACTGATGATCGGGGCAGCTCTCTGGACCGGAGACGACTGGGCGTCAAGCGCGAGCGAAGAGCTTGAGGTGCCTGTGGCAAACGTCGATATCCCGCGTCCGATCGTGACCATCTCCTCGATGGTCGTGCAGAAGACCAAGAACACGCCGCGTCAACTGGAGTTCGAAGTGTCCGGTATCGGCGTTGCCGTACCAACCGCTGAAACTGTTAATGGACGTCGGGACATCCGTCAGTTTGATGTCGATGTCATTACGGCAGCGGTCGAGGATAGTTCGCTAGTGACATCCGATCCCGAGCATGACTCCTTGCGATCGGTTCGCGTGACGGCTCAGTTCGATGCCGTCAAGGGGCTCTTACTGCGCGGCACCATCACCTCGCCGGGCGCACGACCGGGCTCGAAGATCCCCGAGCTAAAGTCGGCAAAAGTAACCGTGCTGGTGCGTGCCAGGTTGCGCTGTCGCAGCGAGGTCGGGCCGTTCCGGGTTCGACTGGTGGAGTTGGAGCTCTGAGACCCGTTCAGCGGATCAGCATGGTTCGTGCCACCCCATCGACCACAATGTAGCAGCCGGGGGTCATGGCCGAGTTTGTCAGTTGGGCTGCAGTTCCCGAGTAGACGCACTGACCATGCACGGTGTAGATCCGTACGGTTCTTTCCTGGCTCGCCACTGGCGCTGTAAAGGGGCTCTCCTCGGCCACATCGGTCGTTGACGCAACAGCAGCAAGACCATTCCACATTGATTGCTGACCACCGTCGTAGCCCAGGGCCCAGTAGCCGATACCCCGTAGCCCCTTGCTCTTAATGTGCTGGTACTTTGCTGCGAGTGACGCCGAGTCGT
Source organism: uncultured Melioribacter sp. (assembly GCA_964393485.1). Taxonomy (GTDB): domain Bacteria; phylum Bacteroidota; class Ignavibacteria; order Kapaibacteriales; family Kapaibacteriaceae; genus UBA10438. The sequence continues at coordinate 3,366 of CAYMTW010000054.1, forward strand.
CGATCCATGTCTGACGGACGGTGTCGCCGGATTGCTGGTTAAACCAAGCCACGGAGGTTGCTGCGTCGTAGACTCTTGAGGCCATGCCAGGCATCTTCTGTGCAGAGCTGTAAGTTGGCGTGGTGCTGGTTGATCCGGTTACTACCGACGCTTTGCGCGCTGTCGAGGTTACCATCCACGTTCGACCGTACAGGGGCACGGCCACGGCCAGCCTGGACGGATCAACACCGACAACAAGGTGCGCGTCGATGGATTTCGAAATGGAATAGGTTTCGCCGCGCAAGGGGGCCACTGGACCAGCTGTCGTGCTGCCTGAATAGTAGTAATCGTAGCCCATCATCACCAGAAAGTCGCTGATCTCTGACAGAGCCTTCAGGTCCCACGACTTATTCCAGTCCACCGACGGCGTTGCGATCGTCAGTTCCTTGTTCGGCATTGCAGCGCGCAGTCCCTGCATGAATGCCACCATCGTTGCCCGCTCAGACGACGGCAGCAGCTCGAAATCGATGTTCACGCCGTCGGCATCTCGCAGGGTAACGGCCGCAGCGATTTCGGCAATGCATCGCGCACGCTTCGTAGGGGAAGAAAGTAGGGCTTTGAGCTCCTTGCTCCCGAAGCACGTGATCGTCAGGTGAACCATCAGCCCCTTGCTCTTTGCCCACGTAACCACCTGCGTGTTCTTCCACGATTCCAGCGACCCGAGTCCTCCCGTTGCCGTATCAATACCGACGCTGAACCAGGCAATATGGGTCAGGAGTTCGGGACGCATCATGCTGGCAGCCGTTGAACTGATCCAGTAGGGATACCAGCCATAGACTACGTTGTAGGGGGCTCCTACTATTCGTGGACCGTCGGACTCCGGCATGGATTGCGGAACGACCAATTGCGCATCGCGGAAGAGCTCTTCCGGATGCAACGCCCGTGCTTCGGCATGTGGGGTCGTGTGCATGCTTTGCTGGGCATAGGCCATGGGTGCGCCGCACGTTACAAGGGCAACAACCAGAACGAACAGCGATGCCATACGGGAATAAAGAGTCATTACGTCGATCATGATGTGCAGCAGGTTATCCGTTCGACCGGTAGAGTGCCCGACGAGCAAGCACTCCGACCGTCAAATATGATACAATGATCACGATCAGCCATGTCCAGTAGGTTGCAGGTAATGGTACAAATCCGAGTCCACGACCAAGTGCTGTTATCGGGATGGTCAGCCCGACGGCAAGCACCACAAGGGTAGTCAGCAAGAGCGTTGGACTGGGCGGCGTGATTCGCAGTGACGATGACTGGGTGCGTAACACCATGACGATGAGCATCTGCGAACAGAGGGATTCGATGAACCACCCGGTGTGAAAGAGGTCCGGTTTGGCCATCGCACCCAACGGCCAGAGAAGCACCGCAAACGTGGCATAGTCGAAGAATGAGCTGATCGGACCGAAGATCAGGATCGTTCGGCGTACGTCGTCCATTGACCAGCGACGTGGTCGAGTGGTCCATTCAGAATCGACAGTATCGGTTGGAATGGCGGTCTGGGAGATGTCATACAGCAGATTGTTGAGCATGATCTGCACAGGCAACATCGGCAGAAAGGGCAGCAGTACGCTGGCACCCACAACGCTGAGCATGTTGCCGACGTTCGAGCTGGCAGCCATGCGCAGGTACTTGATGACGTTGCCGAAGACCCTGCGTCCTTCCACGACGCCGTCTTGCAGAACCGCAAGGTTCTGTTCGAGAAGAATGATATCGGAAGACTCTTTCGCAACATCCACGGCATCGTTGACGCTGATGCCGACATCTGCCCGACGAAGCGCCGGCGCGTCATTGATCCCGTCTCCAAGAAACCCGACGACATGCCCGTTATCGCGCAGGCTGGCGATCACGCGCTCCTTGTGAAGGGGCGTCAGCTTGGCAAAGATGGTTGTCTTCTCGACAGCACTCGAGAGCTCGGTGTCGGACATGGCGTCAATCTGCGGGCCAAGCAAAGCCCCTTGCGAGACGAGTCCCACCGATGCGCCAACGTATTCGGTTATGGCGAGCCGGTCACCGGTTAGGATCTTGACGGTTACGTGTGATGCGGCAAGCTCCTGCAGCGCGGTCATCGCCGAGTCTTTCGGTGGGTCCAGAAAGGCAAGAAACCCCTCGAGTGTCATGTCCGCTTCGTCGCCAATGTTGATCTGACGACAGTTCTCTGGCATCGGGCGCGTGGCCACGGCCACCACCCTGAAGCCCTTGGCATTGAGCTCGTCGGCCACTGTCATTACGTGCGTCGGCAATTCGCGGCAGATGGCCAGTGTTTCCTCGAGAGCCCCTTTGCAGATCATCACAGGGGGCTTATCTGCCTGTGAGACCAGAACGGACAGGCGACGCCGATCGAAATCAAAGGGCTGCTCGTCGAGCTTCGTCCAGCATTCAGATCGAACGCGATCTTCAAGATGCTCATGCTCGAGGATGGCTTCGTCCATAAGGTTTTTGATTCCTGACTCAAAGAAGCTGTTCAGGAAGCCAAGCCAGAGAACGTCTTCACTTTCTGTTCCATCAGGTCGCACGTGGTGCATCAGGATGATGCGTCCTTGCGTAAGCGTACCGGTCTTGTCCGTACATAGAACGTCCATAGCGCCAAGATTCTGGATGGCATTGAGCTGCTTGACGATGACCTTGCGGCGGGCCATGGCAACGGCGCCTTTGGAGAGATTCACCGTGACGATCATCGGCAGCATCTCGGGCGTAATGCCGACGGCCACGGCCGTTGCGAAGAGCAGGGCCTCAAGCCAATCTCCGCGAAGCAGTCCGTTGAGCAGGAATACCGCCGGGACCAGAACGAGAATGATCCGCAGCATCAGCCACGTGAACGAACTGATGCCAGTATCGAATGATGTGGGTGGACGTTTGGCGCGGACGCGTTCGGCGATCGAGCCGAAATACGTTTCCGATCCGGTCGAAAGGGCAACAGCCGTCGCATATCCTGTCTGCACGGTCGATCCTTGAAAGCACAGCCGCGGGTCATCTAGCGGTTCGGAGCTGGCAGGCCCCTTTGCAGACTTTTCAACTGGGACTGACTCGCCCGTGAGTACGTGCTGGTCAACATGCAGATCGACGGATTCGATCAGTCGCACGTCGGCTGGGACAAGGTCTCCGGCAGAAAGCTGTACGATGTCACCCGGCACGATCTCGTCGATGTGCACCTGCTGGACTGATCCATTTCGTTTGACGCTGGTTCGGACGTGCACAAGACGCTGCAGGGCAGAGACAGCGCGTTCAGAGCGCGTTTCCTGAACGTACTTGAGCACCGATCCTATAATGAGCATTGAGGCGATCATGGCCGTGGCGGCGAGATCGCCAGTGAAGTAGGAGACGGCACACAAACTCAGCAAAAGGACATTGAGCGGATTGCGTACGATGTCCTGCACATGTTCAATCCATGCCGGGCGCCGTTGCCATGCAGGGTGCTGACGCCGCAGATTATCGAGTCGACGCCGAACCTCGGCTTGGTCCAGTCCTGATGACGACGTTCCAAGTCTCTGAAGAAGTTCATTGATTGGTACGTGGCGAAGAGTACTCTGCGTGTTCGGGCCGTTCATAAGAATGCATGATAGCAACCGTGTACAAAATGTTTATCGGTGTGATCAGGCAGGCACATCAACGCGGCCTCACCGTCCGTATGTTGCCCCACAATGGGGGAGCATTTACGTAGCAGTCCAGTGCTTGAGGTTGCCGAGATCGACCGCAAGCGCTGGTGCCGAATTGTTCGTGCGTCCGGCTTGAGCCGGCCGTGGGATCTCCTTTTCCCACCGCAGGCGCTGTATCGACGTAAGTCCCGATTCGAAACCGGCAATCAACATGTCTTTGGACTGGTGACCAACGGCAGCGATACGCACCTTGCTTACGTGCTTGCGATGCGAGGTCAGGATTGCTGTCTTATTGATGTTCGTGGTCCCGAAGAGACCTCTGAGTCGGCTATCAACGTGATGATCGACCATTGGCACGGCGTGGCTGAACGACTCGGCGCAACTTCCATGATCGGACCGGTCGGGGCCTTTGCATTTCTCACCGACGGCGTGGCCGAGCCTGGTGATAGGGAGATGAAAAGTATCCACATCCCTGTTTACCCTGCTACACTTGTTGACTGTTTCATCCGCCGTGGGTATGTTCACGCTTGGTCGGGGGCGGTCTGGGGTCAACATGGGAGGCCTGCCACGAACGACTATGAACAGTACCCTCTGCAGACGGGGGTACAACGAGGGACATGGATGAGCGCAGCGTCGTTTGTCAGAAAGCTTGAGCGAGTGCTCTCTGCTTCGTTCACAACCCTACCCTGGCATCGTGGCAGGGGAGCGGCAGTGTCTGCTCTTGCCATCAGTTACGCACCGGTATTTTCACCAGCGCTCGCTCTTGCAGGTGAGCACGACGCTCGGACCGTTGGGGCTGTTCTGATGTATCGGGACGTTGACTTCGTGCCTGCGTTCGTGTACACCTTGCCCCGCATGCTTCAGAAGATCTGGCTGTGGTTGGCATCACGGCAATCACGTCTCCTCCATGTAAGCGTCATCGGCTTGCTGCCTGAGGCGCGCAACTCACGAATTGCCCTCGCCCTGTTCAGGTCGACGCGGCACGCGTTCAGCCGAGCAGAGGCTGTGACGACATCCTGGGTGCGTTCCGAGAATCGCGCTTCGCAGTTGATGTGCGAACGTGCCGGATTGAGCCCCCTTCAGAACAGAACAGTTTATCACAAGGTCTTATCAACCATTTTCAACCATTAGCGGAGAGTAGAATGAACATTCTCGTACGCTGTGTCATCTCGGCAATTGTCTTGCTCGCCTGTGGCGTTCCGGCATTTGCTCAGGGGACGCTTTCAGGCCGAGTTACCGGATCTAACGGCCAGGCCATTCCGGGTGCTACGATCAAGGTCAGTAACGCCGATGTCACCAGGGGTGGCTATTCGGATTCGAGGGGACGGTACACGGTAAAGGGTATCCCTGACGGCAAGTATACCGTCACTGTCTCATGCGTCGGCTACCAGAAGAGTATGTCCGAAGACGTCGACGTCTCCGGTGGGGCTACACTGAACGTCGAGCTCAAGGAGACGGCCATCGACATGGACGTCACCGTCGTTACCGCCTCACGCGTTCAGCAAAAGGCCTCCGAAGCTCCTGCCTCGGTAACGGTCGTGGAGCCACGCACCATTCGCGAAGCTCCCAAGGCTACGCCAGTAGAGCACATTCGCGGTCTTGCGGGTATTGACTATTCGCAGACCGGTATTGCCCAGCAAAACGTGAGCGTTCGTGGCTTTAATAACGTGTTCAGCGGTTCGCTCCTTACGCTCACAGACTACCGTCCGGCCGGCGTGCCGAGTCTTCGTGTCAATATCGGCTACTTCGTCCCTGCGGCGAATGAAGACATCGAGCGCATGGAGCTTGTGCGCGGTCCAGCTTCGGCACTCTACGGACCCAATGCCTCGCAGGGTGTGCTGAATATCATTACGCGCTCGCCATTTGCTTCGCAGGGGACAACCGTGTTTCTCGCCGGCGGACAACGTGGTCTTCTGAATGCTGGTCTCCGACACGCAGGCACCCTTGGAGAGTCTTTCGGGTACAAGGTTACGGGACAGTATTTCAAGGCTGATGATTGGGCCTTTGTTGACCCAGTCGAAGAGGCAAGCCGCAATGCTATCCTCAGCAAGGACACCCTTAATCTGATCAATCGTGACACGCTCAAGATCGGCAACCGCAAAAGCAGTCCGCACGAACGCTTCAATGTTGATGCGGGCGCCTACTACATGCTGAGTGACAACACCATGGTCCAACTCAATGGTGGTATATCGCAGGCTGTCAATACTGTCGAAATGACGGGTCTTGGTGCTGCTCTCGGACAGGATTGGCGCTACACATACGCCAACGTTCAGCTTACGTCGGGCGACCTGTTCGTGCAGGCCTTTACGAACATGAGCGATGCCGGTGGAACGTACTTCCTGCGTACGGGCAATCCAATTGTTGACCGCTCTACACTCATGGGCGGCCGTGTTCAGCATGCGTACAATGTCAGTAACGACATTCGCCTGACCTATGGGGCTGATCTTTTCGCGACCAATCCAGTGACGGATAGCACGATCAATGGTCGTAACGAAGAGAACGACAACTACACGGAGGTCGGCGGATACCTCCAGGCCGACTGGAAGATTTCATCGGATCTGTCGGCGCTGGCAGCCATCCGCGCTGACCGTCATTCGGTGATCGGCGAATTGGTGATGTCGCCTCGCGTGGCCCTTCTCTACAAGCTCGATGAAAACTCATCGGTCCGCGCAACATTCAACACGGCATTCTCCAATCCAGGAACCAACGACTTGTTCCTTGACCTGCTCAGCGTCCGCGACGCGTTCGGATTGAGCGCTGCCAATCCACGCTTCGCCGTCGGTGTCTGGGGTGCATCAGCTGGTGCTACGGGTTACACGTACAACCGCACCAATGGTGCTCTGAACTACATCTCCCAGTTCGATCCAACACGCAGTAACTGGATGCCGACGACCAACGTTGCCAATATGTGGCAGGCCGTCACATCAGTTGTTACGTCAGATCCGCGTCTTGCTCCACTTAAGACGCTTCTTTCGCAGCTGGTCCCAGCGCCAACAGCGATCAAGGGTAGCCTCGGCACGTTGAATCCAACCAACCGGACCTTTATCCCGACGACGGATGCTGGGGTGCTTGATGTTGCAAAGCTTCGTCAGACAAGTACACAGACCATTGAACTTGGGTATCAGGGTAAGCTGACGGACAAGCTCCGTTTTGCCATCGACGTGTACCAGTCAACGGTGACGGACTTCATTTCGCCGCTCAAGGTCGTTACTCCGAATGTCTTCATGAGCGCTGCAGATGTGACGGCATATCTCAAGCCGATCGTCAAAGGTGCACTCATGCAACAGGGAATTCCTGAACCTCAGGCAGAAGCAAACGCAACGTTGGTATGTAACGCTTATGCAAGTGTGCCGATCGGTACGGTGTCTCCAAATGAAACGTCTCACAAGGGTGACATTCTACTTGCGTACCGCAACTACGGCCAGTTGTCGTATTACGGCAGCGACATGTCGTTCACCTATGAGCTTTCGCCAAGCTGGGCACTCAGCGGTTCAGCCACGTACATGAGTCAGAATGTCTTTGCCGGTGAAGATCTTGGTGATGGTGCCGGTACGGATACCATCGCTCTCAACGCTCCGAAGTACAAGTCATCGCTGGGCATCATGCACCGCAACGCCGACCTCGGTCTGAACGTCGGTTTACAGTGGCGCTGGGTTGATGGATTCCGGATGAACTCTGGTGTGTACGTTGGCGACGTCAACGCCTATCACATGCTGGATCTCACAGCTCAGTACGCCATTCCGGGCGTCGATGGTCTGAGCCTCAATGTTTCGGCAACCAATCTGCTCGACCATCAGGTTCAGCAGTTCATCGGTGCCGCCGCCATTGGACGGATGATCCAGGGAAGACTGACGTTCACGTTCTAAAGGAACGTCTCCTCACCTCTCACACTATAAGGTCGCCCCTGCCTTTCTGGCGGGGGCGGCTTTTTTGTTACCTGCTCAACAACAGAGCCCCTTTCCAAAGGGGCACATCTTGCGGTGTGGTGATGACCACAACAATGACGCCTTCGGAAAGGGGCTTGTCGAACACATGGTAAGAACCTGCAGTCAGAGTTTTGGTTGCAAGTCTGCGTCCGAGAACATCAAAAACATCACAGTGTGAACCTGCCGGAACGGTGCCGGAGATGATGATCGATGCTTCGGAGGACATGACGCTGACTGATGGGCCCGAACTGACATCATCTACACTCACCGTCGGACGCACCGTGATGAATGAAGACTGCGGTCCGATCTGACGGTTGCCATCGGCATCGATCCCGATCACGTGCCAGAAATAGCGTGTGCGCTCGCGAAGTCCGGTGTAGCTGGCAGTTGCGGCATCAGACGTGACAGAGAAGTCGATGGAGTCAAAGTCTGGGTAGCGACTGATCTCAACCTCATACCCTGCGAACTGTTCAGAGGTGGTGTATCGGCACTCGCCGCTCACTGGGATGTCTTCGGCATCGGTGGGTGGATCCTGGGGAAGAAGGCCAGTGTTGAACTGCTTCTCGGCAGTGATGAACCGTGCGGTATCGGACCACTGGCTTGTGACACGATCATTGAAGGCCATCACACGCCAGTCGTAACTGGTGGCGGGTTGGAAGCCAGAACGTAGCAGTGTTGACCCTGGCAGGATCGTGTCGATCAGTGCCCCGGCTGAATAACGCCTGTCATAGATCTGCAGCCGGTACCCTGTTGCGGTTGAAACCGGTGTCCATGAAAACTCAATGGCAACATCGCCGAAGGGAAAATCATTGCCTCGAGGCTCGAGTGCACGAGGCCGGTCAAGGGGCGGATCGAACATCAGCGTCAGATGCCGGATAGCCGAAGATGGCCCCGTTCCGTAGCGGCCCACGCCTTTGCATTCCCAGATCATCGGTACATTCTTCGGTAGCATGTTCACACGCGCCGTCGAGTTATAGATGAGCGTGTCCCGATAGAGTACCGACGAGTCCTTGGCACTGCGAACCGTGAGTGAGTACCGCAGCGCACCAGGTACCGAGTTCCAGGAAAACTGGGTCGATGTAGCATACGGCAACATCGCATCATCGTCGGGAAGCCGCAGCTCAGGCCGATCGATGGCAGTGACGAAGTACGCTCGGGATGAAGCGCGGCCAAGAGTCGTTCCATTGATCCCTCGGACCGTCCAGAAGTATCGGGTGTTTGGCAAGAGTCGCGTGCCAATGTTGAAAACCTCGGCCAGTGTGGTCACATCTACGGCGGGCTGCTCGGTCTCAACGTCACTGACCGTAAACCGGTAGGCCATGGCCCCCTGGGCCTTCGTCCAGCGGAAGAGCTGATTGGGAAGGACGGCCACAGTATCCTTGCCCACGATCATCGGTGCTATCGGAGTGCTCTGGCCGATCTGGGTGGTAAAGCTGAACACCACTGACCACGGCCCTACACTTGAGACCCAACGTTTGCGGACGCGCCAGTAATAGAGCTGCGCATTTGCCAGGCCCGTTATCGTTGTATCAACGCGTCGTGTGGTCAGGAGCTTGCTCTGTGTAAATGCAGGATTTGTGGCCCATTCAACTTCGTAGGAGTCGGCAAGGGCAGCCACTTTCCACGTCAGCTTTGGTGAAGTGGATACCTCGACGGAGGCGTTGAGAGGCGAAACTGGCGTCGGGTCAAAGCAGTCTTTGTAGGCCAGCATAAACTCTCCAGCAAGAAATGCCGGCAATACGATAGCCCGTTGTTGTGCATCATAGGCGCCTTCGAGCGGTGCAAAGCCTGCCTGACCCTCGACGGGACGGTAGAGAAGACGTATCTGCTCTGGACTTTCCACCTCTGGCATCGAACCAATGTCGAAAATCATCTGTCCTCTTACGGCAGAGGTGTCTTCGATACGAACAACCCAGCGCATTGGAAGTGTGCCGCAGTGCGGAGCTCCAACAAACGTGATGATCTTGGGTGCATACGAATGCCTCTCGACGACGATGCCAGTAGGGGCCGTGACCTTACGTGGCCGCATCGTGACAAACGTCGTGCTGTCGCCGCTGGAGAATTCAATCGATGTTGTGTCTGAAACTCGAGCGTAATCGGCGCATAACCCCATCGTTGTTTTGAGCACCCGATAGGAGGCCAGAGGAGTACCGGAGTTATCTGCCAGCTCTGCAACCACAGCCCCCTGACGATTGACTTCTTGGGCAACAAGGGGCGAAGATGCTGGTTGGGAGATCATTCCGAATCCGAGAAGGACATTGCCGTTCTCAAGTTCCTCAACGCTGCCCATAGACGCCGAGAAGATCCTCGGGCTTGGGACGTACTCCCAGACTCGCGTTGCTGTTCGGGCGCCGAGATTCAGGGAGTACTCGACGGCACGCGATGCCCTGGGTTCTGGTTTGAGATTGCCGTTGTCAAACATCATCAGGGTGCCACGCGGAGTGATGAATGCCGTGTGCTGGTGCGAGAAGCCCGTGAACCCCGGTGTGATGTCATTGGTGAACGTAAACTCATTTCCACGGGACTTCTTGCCACCGAACCGCCAGAGCACGTCACCGTCGACCCTACTAAC
>CAYMTW010000055.1:0-12872 GCA_964393485.1 uncultured Melioribacter sp.
TGTGCCTTCTGGGCATCATCCCAAAAGTCGGGCGCCTGGGAGAGCATCTCCCCTTCGGCTATCTCGTCGCGCTTTCGATCGATGTCAAAGGAACCTCCGCAATTGGTCCACACGGGAGCGGAGTTCACTTACCTGTTGTTTTTGTGGCTCAAACATGGCGCAAAGATACGGCTTGAGTGTCGTGCACTCCCATTGCGCATTTTGCATTGCGCATTTTGCGTTGCGCATAATGCGCAGTGGTGTTTTACTGCAAGGGGCTAGACAGTGAAACGATCCAGCCGAAACTGCCGGAGCGCATCAGCGGACCCACAGGCCATCGGGCATCGAGGCGCAGCATCAGAAAGTCGCTAATAAACGTCGGGATGCGGGCAAGTCCGACGCCGGCTTCCATATAGACGCCGTTGGTGCTGTCAAAGCTCACGCCGGGAACGTTCGCACCGGCACGGTTCGTCGTGCTTATGGCATTGAATACTCCGATGAGATCAACACCCCGGCCGAACACGAGTCCCGGCAGACCGATAGCCCGCCACCACAGGTCGGTGAAGTTGTGTTCGGCACCGATGCGTACGAACTCGGTTCCCGCAAAGGCATTGATGTTGATCGTGGCCATGTCTGACAACGTGCCAAAGACCGGGAAGGCACGCATGGCCACGAACCGGTATTGTACTGGCGTGAGAACATCCTGCAAGCCCCCTGCCAGAGTGAGTGCCAGCTGCATGGGCGCATAGCCTGTTTCATAGGTAGCAAGTCGCACGGTAGCCGATGCATCTACCGACCAGAATGAACTGCCCGAGGCGGTCTCTCGTCCGACAACGCCATGAACCATGCCCATACCCGAAACGGGATCGGAACCGTCGGAAAACAAAGCGATGATCGGACTGGTACGGGGAGCCTGCAAAGTCATGGACACAACCTGATAATCGCCAGGCGCGGCCAGCACCCGCGGACGCGGTAGCGAGTCGAGAAGCGGCATGTTGATATGTCGAGACCACGACCCCTCGAGCGTGGCGCTCATCCAGCGGGAGCGCAGCTGGGCACCAAGAGCAAACCCGTCCCGACGGTAAAAGTCCTGATACTCGGGATACAGCAGATTCGCCACATCAATGCTACTGAAACTCAGCTGCGTGCTTTTTGCGGCCTGTATGCTGGAGAGCGACGAATAGATACTACCGGATACTCCCACGGACGTGCGACGCGATCTGTAAATGGTCGCATCCATGGCAGCGCGTCCGAAACGTGTATCGCCTGCCCCGACGCCCCCCGACAGGACAAGTCGCACTGGCGAAAGGCGCGCTGTGATCGACGCTCCATAGACGGTCTGAGAGATCGAGCTGTAATTAAAAAGCGGATCCAAACCGATGACGGCATCACCGAAGCGTGCCAGAGTGAACATTGAGCCGGAAAGAGGTCCGCTCTGTTCGGCCTCGTCGTTTCCTCCGGACTTCTTGATACTGTCCTGCCGTGCGTACACCTTCATCTCTTCCTCCGACTGCTCAGCAAAGGCATGAGCCTTCCAATACTCCGGTCGCAGCGAGTCAGCCGCGGAGTCCACATCAATGCGCACACGAGGCGTATCGATCTCGACACCGCCCGCCATGTCGGCAGCTTCGGCAAGTGCAATCGAATCGGCACGGGATAGCCTCTTTGGGGCAAAGAGGCTGTCGGGAATGTCAACATTCACATCTATGGAGCTGATATTGGTCTGTGCAGCAACATTCGCCTTTACGGCCATGAGACCCGTGACGAGATTGATCTTGATCGAGGCCGTTGTCTGCTGAAATGTTGGCATCCAGATACTGTCGTTAACGCGATCATAACGCTGGACAAAGCTCAGCCCCTTGAGAAAGGGTAACGATGTTTCCTGTGAGGGGGCAAATGTTGCCGCAATGATCTGATACGTTCCGTCGACAATGCTCAGCGTTCCCTCGAAGCCCGGGAAGAGACGCGAACGAGGAGCAAACGATAGTTCGTAAACCACCTGTGAATCCAGGGTGCTTTTGCCGGTTATCGCATAGGTGTACTTGCTGAGAGCCTCTTTACCAAGGGGCGTGACGAGGCGCGTGCGCAGTATATTCAGTTCGTCCTGAGTGAAGTCAAAGAACTCGTCGAATACGGCCGTATTCTCCTGAGCCGGGATGTTTGCCGTCTGACGGCGCTGTTCGATGCGCACATGCTTGCGATACTCCGGCTGACGCCGCTCGCTGATCGTCGAGAACGTTTCAAGGATAACGTCCTGCTGCTGCTGGTTCGATCGTCCAATGCCACCCAGATCTAGTGCAAAGCGAACCTTGGAATACAGCGAACTCACAACGGTACGAATACGATTGGTATTTGCATCTCGCCGCTCGATCGCCCGACGGATCACCTCTTCCGGAGTGATGTCAGCTACGACATTCACTCCGCGCAGTGAAACACCTGATGAGGCCACGGCAATGCGGACGTTCGAATGTGATGCCGGCATCTCTATACGACGCTCTTTGTAACCAATGCTACGAATGACAAGGTGCTTCGTCGTGACAGAAAGGGGCAGTCGGAATGTGCCTCTATTCCCAGTATAAGTGCCTGTGGAGCGGCCTTCGGCACGAATTGATGCTCCGGCAAGTGGCTCACCAGAAGCCGAGTCCACGATCATCCCCGTCAGCACAATGACATCATCAGAAGCGAATGCCGCCCGCACGCATGCAAGGAGCGAAATGACAAGGAGAATCAAGGGCGGTGCTTTACGCAGGCCTGCCGTAGGGCGGTAATGCGGTACGACGTAAGAGCATTTCTTCATGGATGTTTGGACACCGGAATCACCAACGGGTTTCACCATCATCCATTCGAGGTAGTTCATGAAAACCATCTTTACCGTCACCATGCTGCTCCTGACGATCTCATTCGGAGTGCGTGCACAAGATGACTACACCATCCGAAGCAAGCAAGGGGCTTCTGCGCTCCTGTTCACCCTCAATGGGCTTTCGGATCTCGGCGCCGGCAATTACATGGGCGGAGCTGGCATTTCGACATTCATGTCGGACAACCTAGCCCTTCGTCTTGGGCTCGGCTTTGGAACAAACACCCTAACCAAGAACAATCCAGCAGATGAAGAGACAACGACTACGAGCTTCAGTTTCTCTCCCGGGGCACGCTACAACCTGTTCAACAACACGAACGTTGCACTCTATGCCGGCGGTCAGGCAATGATCGGCATAGGTCAGGTCAAGAACACCGCTGTAGGAGCGGATGTCTCCACCGTCAGTACTACGACCCTAGGTGCTGGGCTCTTCGCCGGTGCTGAGTGGTTTGCATGGAAGAACCTTTCGCTATCGCTCGAGTACGGACTGGGCTTCACTCACAAAGCAGACAAGCTCAAGAACGCCGCAGGGGTTGAAAGCGATGGTCCAACATCTGTTGATGTGACGATGGGCATCTCGACCGTGAACTTCACACTCGGCTTCTACTTCAATTGACGATGCGGTATGCTATGTGCAGAACGCTATGCATGATCGTCCTCATGCTTTGCTTGTGCATCTCTACCATTGTGGCGCAGCCCACCGCACGACTGACCATCAAGCGTCAACGTGTGGTTCAGTCCTGCGGTGCTGTTCTGGATGCTGAGCATCTACCAGGTACTTATCAGTTGAGCAGCATCATTGGCCTGACAACGCTTGGTACAGTACAGGCCTCACTGCAGTCGAAAATGCTGCTTGGTTTCTGGGTGCCTCTTCCCGTCATCCTAAGCTCCGAGCGTAAACCACCCGACGTGGTTGCCGGCGATCGAATCTGGACGTGGCCAAATCCATTTCGCGAAGACGTACAGATCGAGGTCCAGCTGCTGGGTTCAAAGGCTGTCGAGGCAGACATTTTCGACATGGTTGGGCAGCATATCGTGACGTTACCTGTTCTGTCGCTTCGGGATGATGTGGCCGCCTTCAGCTGGAATGGTGCTTCGAGCTCGGGTGCGCTCTGCGCAAGTGGGGTGTACACGATCAGGATTCACCTAACCGAACCCCTGCGTCAACGAAAGATTCTGTGCACTTCCACTATTACTCGAAATCGCTAGCGTGATGCTCTTCATTGTCTTCATTCGGTCATTGCTGATGGCGTGCGTGGTGCTTCTCTGCTCGGAGCAGGTGGTGTGTCAGAACAATGGTGATCAGATACCTCGCCTCATATCCTTCCAGGGCGTTCTGGTGCAACCAGACGGTACGGTCTATCCAGACGGTCGTTACGCGATCTCAGTGAAGCTGTTTCCAGCTGCACTTAGTGGCTCTGCCGTGTACAGCGATGTCGTCTCAACAACCGTTGTCGGTGGAGTTTTCAACCTCATTATCGGTGAGCAGGAGCCCCTTGACGCCGTTGACTTTACTCAGCAACTCTGGGTTGAGGTTGGCCTTCCCGGTACGGCTCAGACCGCCTTCGAGCCTCGAACGAAGCTGACCACTGCACCCTATGCAGCCGTTGCACAGCAGGCCATCGTTGCCGGCGGACTTACCCCTGATGCTACTGGCGTCGTCAGAAGTTTGAATGGGGCTCAGGGTGGCGTGAACATTCTGGCCGCCGGTGGACTTGTCATTCGACGTGATGGGAACGATGTCACGATCGATGCTACAGCGGTTCGGGGTATTGTCACTGTTACCACGCAGGACTCCGTCTTGCGTGTGCTGAATCAGAACGGACCAACGGTTGTGCTTGGTGTGCGTGATTCTTCGATCACTGCCCAGCACTTACGCTCCACAGGGGTGCCGGCCGGCACGTATGGTGACTCTCTCCAGATTCCACGCATCACCGTGGATCGTGACGGCAGGATCTCGGCAATCAGCCTTATCCCGGTGGGCGCGACGCAGGTCACCAACACTCCAATCGCCTCTGGTCGGTATGTCAACACCTCTCCCGATCGGCTATACGCAGTCACCATCAGCACCACTTCAGCCGTGCCTATATCTCTACCCGTCCTGCTTCCAAATGCCCGAATTCTCGTAACGATCGATTCGCCTGATGGCACCACAGCCTATGCTGTTTCGCAACGAACAGCGAGTGGCTTCACGGTGTCCTTCTCCGGCGGCCTTGCTCCAAACACTTCATTCAGTTGGATGGTGCTCAACCTCTAACTGTTCTTTCACCACACTCAGGAGGCTTCAATGCCAACACTTCGTTTGCCGCGTATTCTCGCGGCACTTACTCTCATCTGCCTGGCTCTGCCGGACGCGCTTTTCGGTCAGACGCTGCCGATCGAAACCCGCGAACTCAAAATGCAGGGCAGCACGTCTGGAACAATCTCTCTGACGGTACCGGCAACGGTTGGCACACCGTACACATTGACCCTGCCGAGCGCCGTTCCGGGCAATGGATCGCTGATCTATAGCAACACCACCACTGGTGGTCTGGCCTGGTCAAACACACCATCAGCTGCCGGTTGGTCACTACGCTGGAACGGCACCGCACTGGAGTGGTTTGATCCAGCAGGTTCGTCCAATCCGAACTGGGCCCTCGGCGGTAACACGCTGACGGCTACAGGATCGCTGGGTGCCACAAGCAACCATGGCATCAGCATCATCACCAACAACCTCGAACGCATGTCGATCACTAACGCTGGTGTGATCGGGATCAACGATGGCGCCAACGCCGGTGCAACGACCAACATCGGCAAGGCTGGCAACACGGTCAACATCCTCGGTACATCGAACATCACCGGTGTAACGAATCTCAACACGACCGGTACTGATGCCACCAACATCGGTACGGGTGCCACGGCCGGGACAGTGACGATCGGACGCACTGGCGGTTCGATCGCTACCACGGGTACGATCACGCAAACAGGCACGCTGAACCTTGCAGGGGCAACGAGCCCCCTGCAGATGAATGGGGCACCGGGAACATCCGGCGATGTGCTGGTTTCCCAAGGTGCGGGGGCAACTCCGGCATGGCAGAGTATCAACAACGCCATTGGTATCCGCACCGCTGGTCAGTCGAGCGTCACGGCAGCAACATCAGCTACTGTGACGGGTCTGACTACGCTGACCGGTACGGACGCGATCATTGTTACCCTGGAAGGTGCAACGTCGGTAACGGCTACCGTCACCTCGCGCACGGCTGGGACTGGCTTCACGGTCACGTTCTCAGGTCAGTACACCGGCACAGTGAACTACCTCGTTATCAAGGCTCAATAATCACCACCTCCCGACCCCGCCTGGCCGATCGCGACGGCCGGTGGTGGAGGGGGGCACCTCAGAAGTACAGAATCACTGCGATTCAATGCGACCAACAACACCGACATATCGACCCCTCCTTGTCCTGCTCAGCAGCATCCTTACCATTCTGGTGATGAATTACTCTGCTCAGGCTCAGGTGCCACTCTATACGCGCGAGCTGCACATCCAGCATAACGGAGGCGGAAACTCGTTGAAGTTCACCCTGCCCGCTCTGACATCGTCGTACACTCTCTCCTGGCCCTCTGTGCAGGGGGCTTCGGGAACGGTGCTCACAAATGACGGTAGCGGCAATCTTACCTGGTCGTCAACGATCGCCGGCACAGGCAGCACCGGAACGACCAACTACATTCCGCTATTCACCTCTGCATCGACCGTCGGAAACAGCGTCTTATATCAAAGTGGCACATCGCTCGGACTCGGAACGATATCTCCCGGGGCATCCATGCAGATCAACACCGCATCAGCTTCCACCAAGGGCATCATCGTGCGCGGTACATCATCTGCCACAGCCAACCTCTTTGAAGGTCAGAACAGCAGCGGAAGCGCGCTCTTTGAGATTTCATCTTCGGGCAACCTAGCTCGTATCAACAACGTCGCCTATACATGGCCAGCGTCAGTGCCTGCGGCAGCCGCATCCGGAACACAACTTGGAGAAGGTGTGCTGACAACAACAAACACCGGTGCACTATCATGGAAACAGCGTGTAGCAGCCTCGGCAACACTGGATTTTCCAATCACAGCCACGCGCAGCTCAAGCGATCTCACTATCACTGTTACTGGTTCAGCTACTGGCGATATGGTCGCTCTCGGCGTGCCAAACGCAGCTGTCCTGGCCAACACCTGCTATACGGCGTGGGTATCAGCAGACAACACCGTCACAATTCGCTTTAACAACTATGACAACGCCGATCGTAATCCCGCCTCGGCAACGTTCAAAGTGATGGTCTTCAAATAGTCTGCCGGCGGGTTAAACTTCGGATATTGCAGGGCGGTCTATGCCGCCTGATGTCATTCCGGGGAATCTGCCATGCGTCTTGCGACCCTTCTGCTGCTCGTTATGCTTGTCACGGGATCGATCTCATCGATCGCTGCTGAAACACCAACGTGGTCGGCCAATGTTGCCAAGATCATCTACACCAACTGCACACCGTGCCACCGTCCGGGCGAGATCGCCCCATTCCCACTGGTCACCTATGAGCAGGTGTCGGACTTCGGCTTCTCCGTCAAGCGTGCCGTCGAAAAACGCGAGATGCCCCCATGGCCCCCTGCCAAGGAGCACGGCACCTTTATAGGGAGCCGATCACTGAGTACCACGGACATCGAGACGATCACGAAGTGGGTCGATGGCGGTATGCCGGTTGGTGACCTTGCATCGGCACCGAAGCCGCCGACCTTTCCTGAAGGGTCGCAGCTGGGAACGCCCGACATGGTGCTGACGATGAGCGATACGTGGACCGTGCAGGATAACAATAAGGACGTGTACCGCTACTTCGTGCTGCCGACCAAGCTCCTGCAGGACCGTAACGTCAAGGCCATCGAATTCCGTCCAGGCAACGCAGCAGTAGTGCATCACGTGCTGTACTTCCTCGACACTTCGGGTACTGCCCGAAAGAAGGATGCCGAGGATCCTCTTCCCGGATACAGTGGCTTCGGCGATCCCGGATTCGAATCTGCCGCATCATTCCTTGGATGGGTTCCTGGTGCTCAGACGCGGTTTTACCCGCCCACAATCGGCGCAATGATGTACACGAATTCGGACTTCGTGATCCAGGTCCATTACGCCCCTTCGACAACCGTCCAGACCGACCGATCACACTTGAACGTGTTCTTCCACCCCAGCACCGAAGTTCGCCAGGTTCAGCAGTTCGCGATGAGCATCCGCAACCTGCCGCAGGGTCAGAAGTTTGAGATACCGGCGAACAAGATCCAGCCGTTCACAACATCGTTCACTGTGCCGTATGAGATCAGCGTTATCGGCATCGCGCCGCACATGCACCTGCTAGGCAAGAACTGTCGAGCATACGCCACAACACCAAAGGGTGACACCATACGGCTGATCTCGGTTCCTCAGTGGGATTTCCACTGGCAAGGAGGCTATACCTATAAGTATCCGGTGCGCATCCCAAGAGGGTCAAAGCTGTTCTATGAGGCCAGCTATGATAACACCATCAACAACCTTGAGAATCCGAATAGTCCGCCAAAGACTGTGCGATGGGGCGAAAGCACCACGGATGAGATGCTGCTCTGTTACTTCCACTGGCTGCCCTATCAGGCGGGAGATGAGCAACTTGATATGGAGACTTCACTGCCAACATCAGTGCAGGAGCTCGATGGCTCAGCCCCCTTTTCACTGCAGGCATGGCCGACGATCACATCCGAGTCGATCCGGCTTGTGGTCGAGTCCGACGTCGAGCGCACCATCACTCTCAACGTGATCGATGCTCAGGGGTCATCCATCACCCTGCAGTCGAATCGGCACACCGTCCCACAAGGAATATGCACGCTCACCATCCCTGTAGCAGACCTTGCTTCAGGTGTGTACGTCATTCGTGCATCAAGCGGCAGCTCTACAACAACGTGCCGCGTGGTGGTCAAGTAAAGTTTCAGAGATTCTGCTGTGACAATCTCACTTCAACCGAACGTCTGCTTAAGACGCATGTATCGTTCTTGATACTCGATCATCACCGGATCAACGCCGAGATGTTGAAGAACAAAGTTGAACGCCTTCACACCTGATTCGAACTCCTCAACGATCACCAGATCCGCCCCCTGCTCGAGTGCCGTCTTCCTAAGACGCTGGTATCGCACTCGAACGACGATCTGCACCTCGGGCCGCAGCTTCCGAATGAGCTTCACGCCACCAGCGATTGCAGCGTCCTGATTGATTGCGATGACAACAACAGAGACAGCATCGATTCCAGCTGCTCGAAGAGCTTCAGCATCGGCAATGTCACCGATGACAACTGGCTCATTGTTTTGACGCTGCTGGGCACCCACAACTCGATCGAACTCAAGAATACGATAGGGCACACCTGACTGCGCCAAAACATGCGCAACATCAGATCCAAGGACGCCAGCCCCAACGATCAGCACAAGCGGCTGATCCGACGGAACACCCGCAGATTCTAAATGAACGGAACCATCACGCGGATCAGTGGTCCACCGGCGTAATGCTGGTGTATGCCGTGCTAATGGGGCTATACGCTCTGCGATGATGGGCGCAAATGTCACCAGCAATGGAGTAACGATCATCGTGATGATGATGGCTACCAGAAGATTTTGATAGTCACCCGGTGTGATCACCCCCTGGGCAACACCAGTCGTTGCGATAACAAATGAAAACTCACCAACCTGGGCAAGGATGACTGCCGCGGTAACAGCAGTTCGTATTGGAACTCGGATTAGTATCAGCACCGCGCAGACGACAACCGCTTTGGTGATCAGCATTGCCAGGGCGAGGAGAATGTCCGACGGCAGGCTGGTAAATGTTGCGTGAACAAGCAGTCCGACGGACAGAAAAAACATGCTGGTGAATGCGTCCCGCAAGGGGGCTACCGCATTTCCAATATCATGTCCATCCTCAGTACCAGCAATAGCCATCCCAGCAATGAAAGCGCCAAGCGCCATCGATAGGCCAGCCATCGATGTCAGCCACCCTGCACCGAAACACAACCCCAATGCGGCAAGGACGAGTACCTCGGGAGTGGATACGCCGGCCAGATGTGGAATCAGGCGCGGCAGAATGAATCGAAGTCCAGTGACGAGCACTGCGATCGCTGCACCGAGCGTGGCCAGCCGCAGAGCCACATCGGCAGGATTGAAGTCACCTGGCGAGGCAAGCATGCTCGCGATGATCATCATAGGCACGACGGCGATATCCTGGAAGATCAAGATCCCCAGGGCCGCTCGGCCCTGTGGCTGAGCAAGCTCTCTGCGTTCACTCAAAAGTTTAATGCAGATGGCGGTAGAGCTCATCGCTGTTGCCATACCGGTAAGAATCGCACCCGACGTGCTTATCGACTCCCCCATCATACTGAGCATCACCATCACCACGACGGCTGAGACAACCGTGGTAAGGATGATCTGAAGCGGACCACCGATAAGAACGATCGTCCGCATCTTCTTGATATCCTCAAAGGAAAACTCGAGGCCGATCGTAAACAACAGCATGACCACACCGATCTCGGCGATCGTCGAAATGACATGGTCCTGCTCGACGATACCAAGACCTGTCGGTCCCAAAAGCAACCCAGTGGCGATAAGACCTATGACGGGCGGGAGCTTGATCTGTCGAAACAGTCGGACGACTAAAAGAGCGACAGTGCAAAGAAGAGCCAGCTCGTCAAGAAACTCCGGTACATGCATCACGCACTCCGACTATAAACGTTCACCGAAAATCGCACTGCCAACGCGCACAATTGTGGAGCCCTCTGCAACAGCCCACTCGAGATCATGGGACATCCCCATGGACAGCTCAGAAGAACTGCCATACTGAGCATCATAGCGGTCGCGAATGTGACGCAGCATCGCAAAGCCCCTTCGCACCAATGACTCATCATCGCTCAGCGCACCAATCGTCATAAAGCCCTTGATACGGAGGCGCTCATGAGATTCTACCATTTCGATTAGGTGCTCTACCTCATCTGGATGACATCCATGCTTGCTGGATTCGAAGGAGGTGTTGACTTCGATCATGATCTCGATTGATGTTTCTTTCTTGGCACACTCAGCAGCAAGTGCATCGATGAGTGACGGCCGATCGACAGACTGGATGCATCGGACACGTCCGATGACATCCTTCACCTTGTTTGTCTGGAGGTGTCCGATGAAGTGCCATTCGATGGGCAGGTCAACCAGGGCCGTTGTCTTCGGCACAAGCTCCTGCACGCGGTTCTCGCCAAACAGGTGTTCACCCAGCGCTGCAACGGCGCGGAGCGTTTCTGTGGACTGCGTCTTCGTTGCAAGCATCAGCTTGGTAGCGTCCACCATACGTCCACAAGCCACCTGCGCAGAGCGCAGTCGCTGATGAACGACGTGTAGAGATGACTCAAGGTCGTGCATGAATGGGGCTTAGTGACGAACAACCACAGAATGCGTAAATCTATTGCCACCGGCGCTCACTTGAAGCACGTACTGACCCGATGCAAGGTCACTGATGTCGATCGTTGTGGAACCACCCGGAGAGTCAGCTTGTCGAACTACGCGGCCATCAACCATAACAACTTCGATCACGTACGGCCCGTCATGACCATTTGGTGGCAGAATAGTGAGCCTGTTATGTGCAGGATTGGGCATTACTGATCCCATTGCCGGGTCAACCTCAGTAACTGATGTTATTGTGCCCGTCACAAAGGACTGACGCTCGGAATACACACCCGTTGCGTCATCATCGATCGATCGTACGCGCCAGAAGTAGCGCTTGTTGCTCTCGAGACCATTGACCGTAAAACTTGTATCGGCCAGTGCCGTTGCACTGGCTACTACCGGACGGAACCCGGCGTTGGCGGAGACTTCGAGATCATACCGGCGCGCGCCCGGAACACGTTCCCACATCAGCGTTGCTGGGGACACATCCGTAGCGCCGGCGGCCGGGATGCGGAGAACCGGTGGCCGAATTGCTGTAAGGAACAACCACGTATCAGATTTCGGACCAGCACCACCCGCGCCATATGGCTCGACACTCCATCGATACGCCAGTGGACCCTGCCGCAAGTTTTGGAGTTTGATAGACGTCTCACGGATACCTTGGTAGGTTGAATTCAGCGTGGTATCGGCATCACACGTGACCTTGACCGCGTAGGACACAGCCCCCTCGGCAGGCTTCCATGTCAACACGGTATCGGGCAGAATACCGCGACGCGTGTCAGGGGGCGAGGCAAGCTCCACTCTCGCCGGACGCGCGGGAAGCGCGGTGATCTCGCCCCACCATGTGCCACGACCGTGCGTGGCTACGGCAATAGCCTTGTCGGCCTTCGAATCCATGGACATACGCGTAACAACCATGTCGCATGGAACATTGCCAAGTTCTTCGGTTGCTGTCGGTGTCCAGACGGTTGACATGCCGCTG
Organism: uncultured Melioribacter sp.; assembly: GCA_964393485.1. Taxonomy (GTDB): domain Bacteria; phylum Bacteroidota; class Ignavibacteria; order Kapaibacteriales; family Kapaibacteriaceae; genus UBA10438. The sequence goes on from CAYMTW010000055.1 coordinate 12,262, forward strand.
GTTTTCGGCGTGAAGTACAGGCCGGTGGACGTAGCGGCAATCAGGACCGTGGTAGTATCATCGTATGGCCGTACGGCTACCCAGTTTACTGCCGGACCGTTCCCAGTGCCGGTAAGATTCTCCTCGAGATTTCCTGCGATCGCCAGCCAGGTATCGCCGGCATCGAAGGTTTCGAAGATGCTCAGCACGCCATAGTTGGAAAAACATGCAATAAGGTGCGCACGGTTACGCGGGTCGATGCTCATGGAGTTTACGAATGCACCACTGCGCATTGACGGCGAGGTGATGTCCTTCGGGGTAGGATTGCCCCTTTCCGCTGAATCCAACCGATAGATCTTCCCGCTTGATGTGCCATAGAACACACGGTGATGATTGCCGTCGGGCGTGGTGCTCGCCAGCACGCAGGAGATCTGCGCCGTGCCAACGTTGGTCTTCGTCAGCGAGTCCCACCCGATGAGTGTCGAGTCCGTATTCCCGGCCGGAATCAGGTCCACATCATTAAGTCGCCAGAGCTGATTGTCTCCCGCCATGTAGATCGTGTTTTGATCAGTCGGATGCGGCACGTAGGGGTTGATGAAGAGATAGTCCTTGGGTCCGATCGGATCGATACG
>CAYMTW010000056.1:0-4114 GCA_964393485.1 uncultured Melioribacter sp.
GCACCGTCGATGACGCGGTGATCGTACGTGATGGACAGATACACCATGCTGCGCACAACGATCACGTCTTCGCCGTCGAGTTCGCGCACGACCGGACGCTTCTGGATAGCACCGATACCAACGATAGCCGTCTGTGGCTGGTTGATGACCGGTGTTCCGAAGAGCGAGCCGAACGATCCGACGTTGGTAACCGTGATGGTACCACCGGCAATATCATCTGGCGACAGCTTCTTGGTGCGGGCCTTGTTGGCAAGGTCGTTCATCGCGCGGGCAACGCCCGTAACATTTAGGTTTTCGGCACCCTTGATCACCGGCACGATGAGGTTACCGTCGGGCAGGGCTGTGGCCATACCGAGATTCACGCGGCGGTGCTGGATGATGTTCTTTCCATCGACGCTGACGTTGATGCGTGGGTAGGCCTTGACGCCTTCGCACACGGCATAGCCGAAGAACGGATTGAACGTCAGCTTGAATCCTTCACGTGCACCGAATGCATTCTTCATCTTCTCGCGAAGCTTCACGATGCCCGTTACGTCAGCTTCGGCAACCGAGGTGACGTGCGGAGATGTGTGCTTCGAGCGCACCATGTGCTCGGCGATGAGCTGGCGCACACGGTCCATCGGAATGATCTCCGTGTCGGCGCCGGCCGGGATGTTCGTTGCCGGGAATGCATTGACCGCAACAGGTGCCGCCGCAGGTGCTGATGCCGCAGCAGCAGGAGCTGCAACAGCTGCGCCACTTCCGCGACGTGACAGGTATCCAAGAATGTCGTTCTTGGTAACACGTCCTTCAAGCCCCGTACCAGTGATGGAATCGAGTTCCTGAACCGATACGCCTTCGGCCGCGGCAATGCTGCGGACAAGGGGCGAGTAGAACCGTGCACCGGATTGGCGTGGCACACTTGATGTGGCAGCGCTGGCGATGTGAACCGAGGCAGGAGCAGCGGCCGCTGGGGCCGGAGCAGGTGCTGGAGCAGGAGCCGGTGCTGGTGCCGGTGCTGGTGCTGGTGCAGCTGCAACCGGCGCCGGGGCCGGAGCGGCCGCTGCAGCGCCCGATGAGAGACGGGCAATAACGGCACCAACCTCAACAACATCTCCTTCAGCGGCAAGAACCTCGACGAGGGTACCGGCCGATGGCGACGGAACTTCTGTATCAACTTTATCCGTGGAGATCTCCAGGAGCACTTCATCGCGCTCGACCTTGTCACCCGGCTTCTTTACCCAGCGAAGGACCTTACCCTCTTGGATCGACTCGCCCATCTTCGGCATCACGACGTCTACCGTTGCGCCGCCTGCTGCAGGAGCTGGCGCCGGAGCAGCGGCGGGAGCCGGCGCTGGCGCAGGGGCCGGTGCTGTCGTAGGTGCCGGGGCAGGAGCTGGAGCCGATGCCGCCGGAGCAGGAGCGGAAGCACCCGCGGCATCGCCGAGGATGCAGATCACCTTGCCCACCTCTACGGTGTCGCCTTCCTGAAAGAGGATCTGGCTGATCACACCGGCGGCCGGTGACGGCACTTCGGTATCAACCTTGTCCGTTGAGATCTCGAGGATAACCTCATCGCGCTCGACCTTATCTCCGACGTTCTTGACCCAGCGCAGGATCTTACCTTCTTGGATGGACTCGCCCATTTTGGGCATAACGACTTCGATGCTCATGAATTCGACCTTGGCGAAATGTTCGTGCGACTTCGTTCGACTGGAAAAGGGACTACAAAACTAACCAATTCGGCGAACCCGACGGTGATACAACATCGATGAATCGAGATCGCCGCCTATCACCCAAGTAAGTTCTGCAAAGCCCCCTTCAACGTCGGGAAACGGAACTGGAAGGACGTACCCGGAAGGCGCATTGGAACGATGAAGTGGCTATGCAGAACCATATCGGCCTGACGTCCTAGAAGAAGGCGTAGCACAAATCCCGGAACCGGAAAGAACGTAGGTCGGCGCATCACAGAGCCTAGCTCATGCACGAATTCGCGCATGGTGACGCACTCTGGGGCAACCACGTTATAGGGTCCGAAGGCAGAGTCTGCAGCAGCCGCCCAGAGGAAGGCCTCGACCACATCATCACGATGCACCCACGGGAACATCTGACGTCCACTGCCGAGCACGCCTCCGACGAAAAGCTTCATCGGCAGTAGCAGTTTGGCCAATGCACCATCGGAAGGGTCCAACACAACACCAATGCGCATCAGCACCACTCGCGTGACATCGGATGCTTCCATCGCGGCATCTTCCCAGGCCTTGGTGACCGAGGCCAGAAAAGTCTGGCCTGCCCCCATAGCCTCATTCGACGGCACGAACGTATCTCCATAAAATCCAATGGCCGAGGCATTGATCAGAGCCGGCTTGGAAGGGGCCTTGCGGATCGCTGCAACGATCTGCGCGGTTGTCTCCACCCTGCTGGCAAGGATCGCATGGCGAACCTTCTGACTCCATCGGCGCGTGCCAACGTTCTCCCCAGCAAGGTTGATGACCACATCGGATGAGGCCACAGCAGACTCCAGAGCCTCATAGCCCAGAACCGAACACCCCGGCACGGTCCGCCGCGAGCGCGAGATGGTGGTGACCGTATGTCCGCCCTCGATGGCAGCCGAGGCAATTTGACGTCCGAGGAACCCCGAACCGCCGACGATAAGGTATGTACTCATAGGACGGTGGTAACGAAAAAGCCCGTCCGATAGTTCGGACGGGCTTTGGAATAATCGAACGTATGGACGGATCAGTCTTGAGCGATGACCCATACCTTCAGAGGAGCGATCACATCGGTCATGAGCTTGACCTTGACATCGAAGATGCCGAGCGTCTTGATCGGCTCTTCGATCATCACATGGCGCTTGTCCACGCGGAACCCACGAAGCTCCAGCTCCTGAGCGATCATCGGTGCCGTTACCGAACCGAAGAGACGACCCTCTTCGCCAACCGGCATCGAAATGGTGATCTGCATCTCACCAAGCTGGCTTGCAGTAGCTTCTGCCTGCTGGCGAGCCTTCGCCATCTTGGCTTCATAGTGTTTCTTCTCGGTTTCCAGTGCCCGGATCGCACCAACCGTGGCGTAATACGCCATTTGGTTCGGGATCAGAAAGTTGCGGGCATAGCCGGGCTTCACGGTGATGATCTCGCCGATGTTTCCCAGATTTTCAACGTCTTGTCGCAGGATGATCTTCATTGTCGTTCCTTCAATTCAGGGGGCGCTCTGCGCCGTATTGAGTGTTCAGAATCGGAGGGCCTTAGACCGGAGATCCGGTCTTGGCAGCTTCGGCCATAGCGGCAGCACGAGCAGCCTGGGCTTCGGCGCGGACCTTGCGGAACTCACGAAGCTTTGGATCGAGCTGCACCGTCAGGTGACGCATCACATTCTCTTCGAGGAAGAAGTACTTCTCGAGAAGCGGAAGTGTGGCTGGCGGAGCTTCGAAGGCGGCATACACATAGTAGCCGTTGAACTTCTTGCTGATGGGGTATGCCAGGCGGCGGCGACCCATCTTGTTCAGCTCGACGATGGTGGAGCCGTTCTCTTCGAGGAACGCCGTGGTGCGGGCAATCACTGCCTCGACGTCGTTGTCCTCAAGAACAGCGTTAATGATGTAAGTAGCTTCGTACAGACGACGATCGCTCATGTGGAACTCCTGTGGTTGCGAACTGCAGTCGTCGGCGTCCGGACCGACGACAGGATGAGTTGTTGCGAATAGAGCCCGCAAACCTACGGCACTAAGTTGGTTTTCCCAAACCCCCGACCGAGGTTTTCTTGGGCGTCTAGGGGTTTTTCCGGACGAGCCCCCTTCCTGGTATGCCACGGTAAAGGTGCCCCCATGCTACTGTCCGCACAGAACGGTACACCTTTTTTCCCGTATCTTTACGGCCCTCGCAGTTGGCCCAACTCCTTTTTCGGCGCTGGGTTGGCAACAAGGGGCAAGCGATCGCCACTTCGGCGAGCATGTTGAAATGTATTTCCTCTCATAAGTCGTTCCAGCAATCATGTCTGAACAGCAACTCGACGATGCCGAAGGCACCGTCACTCCGGCCGGCGAAACCGCTGGCGAATCTGCACCTATCGTTCCATCTGAATCGGAAGCTCCCGTAGCCGCAGCCGAAGAAGCTCCTGCGCCGGCAGCCGAAGA
>CAYMTW010000056.1:4337-12728 GCA_964393485.1 uncultured Melioribacter sp.
GCCGAAGAAGCTCCTGCGCCGGCAGCCGAAGAAGCTCCTGCGCCGGCAGCCGAAGAAGCTCCTGCGCCGGCAGCCGAAGCGGCTCCTGTAATGACGGAAGCAGAACGCGAAGAGCAGGCTCGCAAAAAGGAAGAAGAGCGCAAGCGTAAGGAGGCCGAGAAGGCTCAGCGCGATGCGGCTTATGCGACGCTGCAGTCGTTCAAGGACGCATCGGGCATCTTCGAGGTTGCTATTCAGGAGCGCGTAAAGGGTGGACTTCGTGGCGACTTCCAGGGACTGCGGATCTTCCTGCCGGCTTCACATGTGGGCCTACGTAAGAGCGCAACTGACGAGGAGCTCCAATCGTTGATCGGCACCACTGTACGCGTCAAGGTTCACGAGTTGCAGTCGGATGATACTGGCTACAAGTCTGCCGTTGTGACGCGCCGCGACATTCTGCTTGACGATATGTGGAATTCGATCGCTGTGGGCAACACACACGATGGCGTCGTAACGTCCCTGACGGCCTTCGGGGCGTTTGTGAACATTGGCGGGCTTGAGGGTCTGGTACACGTTTCGCGTCTGTCGCGTTCACGTGTGAACAACCCAAGCGAAGTGGTCCGTAAGGGAGAGAAGATCAAGGTAACGATCGTCGAAATCGATCGTGACAAGAAGAAGATCGCTCTTTCACACCGTGAGCACGAAGCCGACCCCTGGGTAGGCATCAGCGCCAGCTACCCTGCCGGCAAGCGCATAACAGGTACTGTTGAGCGCATCACGGATTTTGGTGCCTACGTCAAGGTTGCTCCAAAGATCGAGGGTCTGTTGCGTGTAAGCGAACTCAGCTGGACGCGTCGCGTCAAGCATCCGTCGGAGATCATCTCCGTCGGCCAGACCATTGAAGTGGAAGTTCTTTCCTGCAATGAAGAAAAGCATCAGCTTGGACTTGGATACAAGCAAACGCAGCCGAATCCATGGCTAACACTCGTCAATGAAATGCCTGTCGGCAGCGACGTCGAAGGAACCGTCCAAAGCGTCAGCACGCAGGGGGCTGTCATCCGCGTCAAGGATTCTTTTGATGGCTTTATGCCTCGCTCAAAGATGGCCGGCAGCCGTGGCGGCAAGATGCCCGTCAACCCGGGCGATGTTGTCCAATGTGTCGTCGCGGATGTGAACGTCGAAAACGCCAGCCTCATCCTTGCCATGCGTAACGAGGACGGAAGCATTGCCGGAGGACAGTCAGACGAGTTTCGTGGCGGTGGCGGACGTCCTCGCGAGCAGCGCGATCGCGATCGTGACTACGACCGCGAACGCCCACGTCCACAGTCTGCCCCTCAGCCGCCGTCTCCCGGCGTAACCCTGGGCGAGCTTCTGCGCGATGCCGACAAGACGATCCTTGGGCAGTAAGCGCACCTCAGAGCAATAGAGTATCCGACGCCGGAATCTCCAACGAGGTTCCGGCGTTTTCGTTTCCGCTTGTAATGGTTTGGTATTTTGCCTTCTCGATGACGCAACGATTCACCACCGTGCTGCTGATGACGCTCCTCATAGGAGTGATGGGTTCTTGGGCCCTTCAGGCCCAGACGTCGACTATCCTTCAGCAGCCACGCCCCCTATCACCGGCAGAATTCATCTCTGCCGATACTGCCCAGGAGATACGTCCAGGTGTTCCCGGCTCTGGCCAGGCCCCGAGCAGCGCCGAGCAGGATTCGTCTTACCGGCGAGCGTTGAATGAACCGATCACTGCTCCGACGCGCTTTGCGATGTCCGTGCGGGAAACCTCGGCCATGCTGCTGCGGCAGGCTCGCGAGAATGCCCGTAGAACGATCTGGGATGCCATCGACGAAGTCATGGACATTCCGGAGGCGATCTACAAGCCCCGTGACAAGGATGTAGTGCAGTACCAGCTGACGCTGGCCAATGCCATGTACGTGCCCGGCGTACTGCTACGTCCGATGGGCACGGGGAATGTCCAGGTTAGCTTCTCGGACATCGCCAAGGTCTTCGGCATCGGCGAAGACGTCAGCCCCGTCATCCGCTACGTTGTGGACGAGTTTCTTGCCGTGGAGATCAACATCTATTCGCCGCAAGCCATGGTTGTGGCAACGCTGTTCAAGGGCAACCAGGAACCCGGCACGTACACGATCACATGGAATGGACGTTCGCAGGACGGCAAGCCCGTGATGCCAGGCGAGTACATCGCCGAGGTGCGACTTGGAAGTGAACGCATCATGCGCAAGCGTATCAGCTGGAATGCCCGATGAGATCGTGGTGGACGATCCTTCTGCTGCTTATTGCGCCAGTTGCCGCTTTGACGCAGACCTCTTCGATCATTCTTGAATTCGTCCCCGGTTCGCCAGCATATACGGAGTGGCACGGCAAGGGGCGTTCTGGCACAGTCTCCGCCTTTACGCGACTGCTGGGAGACCACAACTGCGAGCCCTACATCCTGAGCTCAACCCTGCGCTGCGTCGAACAGGCTGAATCACGGTCCTTTGCCAAGCGCACGCACGGCACGGGCATCGATCACCTTGCCCGCTATGGGGTGGTTCACCTTACCGGACCCCTTGATGCCGCACTACTTGCCGCCAAATTGCGCTCCCTTGGTCTGGCTGCGCGCGCGCAAGTCCTACCCGAGCAGCGCATCGTTATTGAGCCTAATGATCCCGAGGTGTACCGTCAGTACTACCTGCCGCTTATCGACGCCTACCGAGCATGGGACATCGTTCCAAACGGTGGATCAAGTGTTGTAGCAATCATTGACACCGGCATCGACACCGTACATCGAGACTTGCAGGGCAGCATCTGGCGTAACGATGGTGAAACAGGGAATGACGGCAGCGGCCGGGATAAGCGATCCAACGCGGTTGATGATGATGGCAACGGGTTTGTTGACGATTGGTTCGGATGGGACTTCATCGGCGTCGATGGGTCCAAACAAGACAACGCCCCCTTACCGGGCAATGCACACGGCACGCATGTTGGCGGGATTGTTGCGGCGCAGACGAATAACAAGATCGGCATGGCCGGTGTGGGCCGCAATGTTCTGGTGATGCCCGTAAAGGTTGGACGAGACGATCCATCGTCAGAATCTGTTGCTCGCTCAGCTGACGGCATCCTGTATGCCGCAGCTATGCGTGCCGACGTGATCAACTGTTCATTTGGGAGTGCCTCACCCACCTTTGCCGATGTCGCCGTTGTGCAGAAGGCCACCGAGCTCGGCAGCCTTGTCGTAGGTGCTGCAGGCAATGAAGCCGTCAACCAGGCCTTCTATCCGGCGGCCTACGCGGAGGCGATCTCTGTGGCTGCCACGGGATACACCGACCGTCTAGCATTCTTTTCCAACTACCATTCAACGGTGGACGTGTGTGCTCCTGGCGTCGGGATCTTTTCTACTATCCCTCGAAACACCTACGCATCCTATGATGGCACATCAATGGCTGCCCCCATCGTGTCTGCTATTGCTGCCATGGTGCGCCGATGCTTCCCTGCCTATACACCGGGGCAGATCCGTGCAGCCATTCTGGCCGGCTGCGACAATATCGACACGCTCAATCCGGGCTATGACGGACTCATTGGCACAGGGCGTGTTAATGCCTTCAACTCCTGCTCCAAGCAAGGCTCGCGCTGGTGCGTTGTCTCTCGGTCGACCCTGACAGACTCCGATGGCAACGGCGTTTTCATGAGTGCAGACACCCTTGAGCTGCGTCTAACGCTGCGCAATGTGCTTTCGGACCTTGTTGATGCCCGTGTTGTCATCCGTCCACTCGACACACTTCTGGACATCATTGACACCAATCTGCGCATTGGCCCCCTAGCATCGCAGAGTGAGCGGGAGCTACCGTCACCTCTTCGCATCGTTATCCGCAGTACTGCCGGTCAGGATGCCCGCTTTATCCTGCGAGTGCAGGTGTATGACGGCCAGCAGCTTGTCGGCAGTGAGTCCATCGCAGCCATCGCCAACCCAACCTATGCCACGCTGGAGGAGACCGACATTGCCCTGACCGTTAACTCAACGGGCAACATGGGCTACAATGACTATTCATCGAACGAGCAGGGTGTGGGATTCCGTTACAAGGGTTCAACAAGTCTTCTCTTCGAGGGAGCTCTCATGATCGGCACGGGAGCTGAACGTGTAATGAATGTTGCCCGTGGATTTGAGACCAGTCAGAAGGATGTCTCATTCGCTCCTCTTCGCAATGCCGCACTCCGCGCGGACAGCGTCGTCAGCGGCAAGCGTGTCACGACGGCGTTCAGCGACGCGGGTGATGCTGCGCCCCTTGGTCTTAGGATCAGGCGGAACGTCTATGCGCGCACCGAAGACTCGCTGCGCAATTCGATCCTTGCCGTGCTGGAGGTCACCAACACCACCCCCGCAACGATAAGCGACATCTATGCTGCCTACTTCTTCGATTTTGATCTCGGAGCAAATGGTGCTGGTAACGTGGCGGTGTGGGACAACGAAACAGGTTCATTCTTTCAGTACAGTCTTTCCGACCCGTCGCTCCCTCGAGTTGCAATGACGATGATCTCAGCGCTGCCTATCAATGGCTTTGCCATTGATAACGACGGTGCTGCGGATTGTCCCAGCATTTACGATGCATTCACCCCTACTGAGAAGTGGTCGATGATGTCCCAGGGCCTCAAGCGTCGATTCTCTACTCCAACCGATGCTTCGTTTGTGATCGGAGGAGGGCCCTTCACGCTCGATGCTGGTGCAACCCAGCAGATCGCCTTTATCCTCGCGGCCGGCACGTCTAATGCGCAGCTTCGTTCCGCACTTCGAGCCGCCCGCAATGCTGCAGCCGCTCAAGGCGTCACGGTGGCGCCCTACACGCCCCTTCCCTATGGCGATGCTATCCTGCATGTTTCGGGTTCACCATTGCTCACCCCCGGTCCGGCCGAGATCATTTTCTCCCTGACCACCCCCTCAAACGTCGTACTCGACGTTATCGACATCGGCGGCCGCACCGTCAGCACACTCTTCTCCGAGAACGACGTCCTGGGAGGTGATCATAAGATCACCGTCTCCATCCCTGACATCTCTCAAGGGGCATACTTCATCCGTCTTACCACCCAGCGCGGAAGCACGGTGTTTGGAGTGGGAATTGCAAGATGAGTTACGGAGTTACGAGTGACGAGTGACCCGTAATTCTGTAACTCAGTAATTCCGTAATTGCGCGCAGCGCCATTGCGTCATCCTGAGGATTCACGGCGTCATCGATCTTTTGAATCTTCTACTGTAATAGGATTGGCCCAGACACTACTCGACATGCACACCTATTTAAGGGGACTTATCCAATGGGTGTCACCTCGAGAAAGAGATCTGGTAGCCGTGGATTCTTCTTCGTGGTTGATACGAGCCTACGTAGCTTAATGCCCTTACTTCGATATCGTTTCAGCGCATCGAGCGCAGGAGATGGGCAACCAGCATCGCCTCCCCGATCCCCTAATCGCACCTCGTAACCAATGATAGCGTCGTCCTTGCCGATGAGTGGCGTTACGATAAGCTGATCAAGATTGTCGTTGGTGAGTCTTATCTCTGGTATCCGATAGGGATTGTACCAGTTGACGCGCTGACAATGCTTCTTGAGCGCGAGAACCTTCATGCACGTTTCAACAAGGGTGATCTTATAGATCTTTTGACCCGCTGTTACGGAGTCGCAATCCTCGATCTGAATAGCATACTCGGCCATATCGATGGATGTTGGCATCGACAATACAAATGGCTCGTCCTCAGCTATACACTGGCTATCGCCCGGACGCTCAAAGCCGATCAAGCGAGAGTTCCGGCCGGCAGTAGAGCGCAGCAGCGTACCCTGTGATCCAATCTTGGCAGGCACGTCGCCCTGCACGAAAAGGGGCTGCACTGGCTGGCAGTTCGAACAGCCGGTAAGAAAAGAGACCATGATGGCAAGGACAGCCAGAAGAGAAGCATTCATCATTGCAGATTGAACTCCTTCGGTCGTAACGTCTCGGTGCGCCTGCACAGTATCATGTCAACAAAGGCTAGCTCGTCAGGCCTGATTACGCCAGCACGGTACCATCTCAGCTGACCCAGTTCTGATTCTTTCCACTTGTCCGTCAAACTCTCCTTCTCGACTGGATTCCACTTCTCCGCCACAAGCTGCCGATATCGCTCTTCGGTCGTCAACGGAAGATGTCCGAGCACAACCATGTTAAGGGGTTGATTGTTCTGCTGATACCTGCGCATGATCTGGTAGCCGTCATTGAACGCCGCCGTGAACTGTGTAATGTCCGTCATCGGCTCAAGGGCCGTGTTGCTCAGCAGATCGGACAACTCCGCATCGCTTAGCACATTAACGTTGCGTTCCAGAATGCGCTCGTCATCCCAGACCACAGCCACTCGGATCACGGTGTCGGTATGATAGCTATCCCGAATCATACTTACGAATCTGCGTCGATGAATCGAGTCAAGCATCTGCGTAGCAACGATCACGAGTGACCCGGTGGGAGTTTGCGCCGTTGGCGAACTAACATGGGAAGAACCCGACGCATTGATGACCCGTCCAGCTTGGTTCCGATACCTCATCGCAGCGATCAACGCTACCAGACCGATCGCGGCAACCAATCCATATATCCACAATGACTGACGTCTCTGTGGCGTGACAACGACGGCAGGTTCTACCACCGTCTCAGCAGCATCGCCAGGGGGCAGCTCATTCGGGACATCGGTAGAAGTCGTATTCGCATGCGTTGCAGGCTGTTCAGCTTGCCTTGTCGGATTCTGCAGCTCATAGATGTAGTCGTTCACTGCCTTTACGGTTTCTGCGCGAAACACCTCAGACCGGTAATCAATGACGGCCTTGATGTTATCCAGGAAAAGCTTAAGAGAGTCGACTCGAACAAACTCTACATCCCGGCTCGTCCTGATCGTATGTGGTTTATGCTCAACCTTATTACGGTTCTTTCGAACGGCTTCAATCTGATGACTAACTGAATCACGCTCGAATGGCAGTTTGGATATCAGCTTGGGATGCCAACCTTTGGCCTGGTCTTGGATGGCCTTGCCTGCTGTGCAAAAGTCAAACAGGTGCAGTAAGAACAACGTATCTGAGTATGTGAGCGTTTCACGCTCTTGACCTCGCTCATCATTGGGTGAAGCAAGTCCCTTGTACAATCTGTCTTGTTCCTCTTTTTCAAATCGCGTAAGGATATACGTTTTAACGACCGATCTCAGGTAGTCGGGATCAACGCTTGCAAGACAATCTTCGAGAAAGAGAGCAAGGGGCACACGACAGTTGTGAATGATAGCCGATGCCTGAATTACGAGGTCCGTTTGTTTGGGTCTTATCATTGCGCCATCATTGGTGCTTGATCCCGAGCTATTTTCACTATCACTCATTACTTGTCCTATATTTACAACTAGAGAGAGAGGTCAATTTATAGGAGATACTTTTACGAAGGAAACCATTTATGGTTGATGCAACTCTCTTCTCGTTTGTTGGTGTTACAGATCTTAACCTCCTTGACCAGCAGCGTGGGCCGATTTTAACGGCCGTTGATGGGCTAAAACCCAAGAACGTCATACTGATCGCTACCACAGGTGTTGGGGTTCGCTATGACCTTGTGAGTGCCGCATCGAAGCTGCAGCGGATGATAAAGTCGAACTCGCCGATTACAAAGGTCTCGATCGTTACGATGGACATCGACGACCCCACGGATCATAATGAGATCTATCCGAAACTGCGAGAGCTGGTCTCGATCTATGCAACGAAGCAGGCCCGACTTCTGGCCGCGATCTCCTCCGGGACGCCGTCCATGCAGGTGTGCTGGGTCTTACTGGCCGAATCAGGCGAGGTTAAGCTTTCGCTCTACCGAACAACAGAGGCCGAGCTTACCAAGACCCCTGTGCGCGAGGTTCGACTCGACGCTTCCCTTCCACGGATCATCGCTCTGGAAGAAGAGAACGCGACCCTTAAGGCCATTGCGATCCCTGCTGTGGAGATGGCCGTTAGGAAGGGGCTGGTAACGATCGGCACGACGGTGATCGATTTTTCGCCCCTTCAGTTTGCCTATTACCGGTTCTTTCTCGAGCGCCTAGCCTCGTGCGGTCCAACAGATGAGTCCCGTTTTCGGGTCAGCGGCATGTTTACCGATGAACAGTTTGCTCAGAAGATTCTGGCTTTCAAGCGGGAGAGCTTTCCGAATGCCTCGGATTCCGATGGTACCTACGGAAAGCGTAACGAACCGATGATTCCCTCAGAACAATTTCGTTCGAATCTTACGAAGCTGAATCGCAAGCTGCAGCAGGCGCTTGGCGATACACTCGCGAGCTACTACTGCATTGAGAGTGACGGTCCCCGACAGGCAAAGACTTATGGGATGCGCATCGATAAATCGAAGGTGCGTATCCGCTGAACATTTCCGCAACGTTGCCAATGTGTTGCG
>CAYMTW010000057.1:0-8950 GCA_964393485.1 uncultured Melioribacter sp.
CGCTTCCGTCATACACGGCGGGCCGTTGTGTGTGGCGTCCGAGGTGCTGAAGCACCTGGCCTTGAGCCTGCGCAAGACTCGCTCCACACAGAATCAGTACACCACACATTGTCAGTAATCGTCTCATGGTCGGCCCCCAAAGCAACAGAAAGAAATGATGGAATGCGTCGCGGAATGCAACGCGAAATTCCCTCACCACTGTGGCCTGCCCGTTATGAAGATGTTACGTTTGTGTTTCGCCACTGAAATCATTTGACAATGAAAACCATCGTTACGCTGACTCTCATCGCGCTTCTGTGCTCCTGTGCCTCTGTTGACGACTGTCTCAAAGGGGTAACCGTGCAGAACACCAGTATCACCTATGAAACCGGCATGTGTTTCGGAAAATGTCCGGTGTACTCGGCAACCATTCTCGGAGACGGAAAGATCATGTACGATGGCCGACGCTTTACAGAGCGTGAGGGGATCTGGATGGGAGCAATCGGCCGCGATAAGCTCTGTGATCTATTGACGTTGATCCGCCAGGCCGACCTGTCTGCTGTTCCGTCGGAATCACTCGACAACGTCCCCGATGCACCGGTGTCCGAGCTTCGGATCGTGCTTCAAGGCAAGGAACGCACCTACAAGTGGAATATGGGCACACCCGATCCGCTAAAAGCGATACGCGACTTCATGGTGAAGAATACTCATGAGAATGCGGCGCTGCGGGAGATGGGGCGGTAGGTTTTGGGTTTTGGGTTTTAGGTTTTAGGTTTTGGGTTTCTGCCGCAGGTGTCCCACGAAGTGTCCCACCGCAGGCGCTTCCCTCCGTTTCGGATTCCCTCGCCGCAGGCGCTTCCCTCGCGCGGAGCGTGCTTCCCTCCGTCAGGCGCGCCGGACAGCGCTATACAGAAACGCAATCCCTCCCGTGAGCTCCTGGAACTTGCAGTCTTCGAGCAGGTCGGTTGATCGCATGAGTTTAAGAAACTCCTCGCGACATGGGAAGGCCGCCGCGGTTGTGGGCAGATACTCGTAGGCCTTGCGGTTACCGGTCAGCAGGCCACCGATGAGCGGGATGATGTGGCGGGAATACCACCGGTACGTTAGCCCCATCAGTCCACGGGGCTGACCAAACTCAAGCACAACAATGCGTCCGCCGGGCTTGACCACGCGGGCCATCTCAGAGAGGGCTGTGCGCGGAACATCAACATTGCGGATTCCGAAGCTGATGCTGGCCACATCGAACGTGGCATCGGCATAGGGCAGCCTCATGGCGTCGGCCACTTCGAACTCGACCTCGAGCCCCTTGCTGCGGGCCTTGGCCGGCGCGAATGAAAGCATATCGGCATTGAAGTCCGTGCCAAGGACCCGACCTGCGGGACCGACAGTTCTTTTGAACGTCAGGGCCAGATCACCCGTGCCGGTGGCGCAGTCGAGGACGTGACTGCCCGCTCGAGCGCCGCTGGCCTTCACGGTGGCAGCACGCCAGAGATGGTGGACTCCTAACGACAGGACCGAATTGGTCAGATCATAGCGCGGGGCAATGTCCGAGAACATTGAATGGACGGCGTCACTCATCGGGCAAAGATACGGGCCACTGTATTCCACGCGCCGAGCATCACGGCCGGCATTCCCTGACCCGGGAAGACACTGTCACCGATCATGTACAGTCCCTCAAAGGGCGTTGCATTGGAAGGTAACGTGAACAGCGGGCGCGCAACATCATGAGGGATTCCACCGACAAATCCGTCATGGCGAAGCGTGTAGTTCTGCCAGGTGACGGGTGTGCCGACATCGACGCGAGAGATCTCCATGCCGTCGAATTCATGCATGCGCCGCCGAATGACGTCCACCATGGCATCGCGCACAAGTTCTCGTCGGCGAACGTATTCGTCCTGGGGTAGCCCCTTCCAATCGTCGGCTAATGCATGCGTGCTGACGGTGATCGTGGTCACACCCTCCGGTGCTTTCGACCGGTCATCAGGATGTGACAGCGTGAGAAAGAGTGACTTCGAATGCACAAACGGGATGTCGTTGTCCAGGTGTAGCTGAACATACTGGCTTTGCAGGCGTGGCACGCCCTCAAGTCGCAGGTAAAGCGTGATGGCGCACCATGCCGAGTCAAATCGCGAGGACTGGCGCTCGAAGTAAGCCCGCGGACGCTCATCCGTGAGTCGTGCCATGTTCCAGATCGGAACCGACGATACCACGCGCTGTGCACGGTACTCCTCGCCGTTTGCACATTGAACGCGCCACTGCTTTCCATCGCGCGTGATCTGTGTTACGCGACGTCGGAACTTGACCTGCGCCCCCTTTGCCGTAGCATGCCGCATCAGCATCAGGGCCGGACGCACCATGCCGCCAACGGGGTAATAGGTCTCACTCGGATACGTCAGCCCCATCGCTGCCGTCAGAAAGGGGGCTTTATCGGCCCCATTCTGCGTTGAGATCAGCAGCTGCTCGTCGATGAACCGGCGGAACGCCGCGTTACGATGAACCCCATGGCGCTCCATTATCACCTCGGCCGGACGGAGGAGTCCAAGTGCCAATGGTGCCTTGGCAAGGAGTGAAGGACGTGCCAGCCGCAGCAGATCGGAAATGTTTGCCGGAGGAAAATGCGTCAGACTCTGCACCATCGACCAGACGCGGCTCTCAAGCGAATACATCTGACGCCAGAAGGCGGCTTGTCGTCCACCTGGAAAGACCCGCTCGGCTTCGGCGATCCAAGCGTCAACGTTGGCATAGCGCACAACGTCCGACTCAGGCATCCGAATGAGCATCCCGGGGTCCTGCTTAATGAACTCCGGGGCGATGCCGAGATGATCGAAAACACGTCCGGCAGGCTGTGTATCCACTACGCCACTGACGGTTGTGGCCCCGACATCAAACGTGCACTGTCCCACGCGATAGAACGAAGCGCAGCCGCCGAGCGTCTCGTGCGCTTCGAGCAATGTCACCTCTTCGCCCTCGTGGGCCAGCAGTGCAGCAGAGGTAAGACCTGCATAGCCGGCGCCGAGAACAAGCGTCGATGTTGTCTGAGTCTGAGATTGTGACATGGCGCATGATAACACATGGCCGGCAGGGGGCGTTCCTGGCCCGCAAAACGACGCTTAGGAAGGTCACGGTGCAACGTTCCTCGCTGTGCCATTCCACTGTACTTTTGTCGTATGAAAAATCTCCTCCTTACCCTTGGACTGCTGTCGCTTGTCTGCGTCGGCGCTAGCGCTGCGCAGCGCGACCGTGAATCACTGGCTGAACGCGATGAAGCCGAGTCGATCAAGGCCCGGTTCGAGGACTTCCACCGACGTCGGTTTGGCACTACTAAGCCCCCTGCGGAGAACCTTCGCGTAAAGGCCATCGAGTCCATGCAGCGCAAAGGCTCGAAGCTCGATGCCGACGTACAGGCCGAGAGCCCAAGATGGATCCAGAAGGGCCCGTATGCCACCGGCGGACGGATCAAATCAATCGTCTTTGACCCGAAGGTACCCGGAACAGTCTACATTGGCGCCGCAGCCGGAGGGATCTGGAAGACCACCAATGCCGGTGAGGAATGGACTCCGCTGATGGATCAGGCCAATGCCATCGCCATGGGGGCATTGTGTATCGATCCTGACGATGACAAGGTGATCTATGCCGGTACCGGCGAACAGGTCCTCAATAACAACACCTATTTCGGATGCGGTCTTATGCGCTCGACCGATGCGGGTCAGTCGTGGCACGTGTTCGGCCTTGCCAACGTGGGAGCGTTCTCGCGCGTCTTCATTCATCCGAAGAATACAAAGCTGATGATGTGCGGCGCCATGGGCTCGGATGCAGGTGTGTGGAAGAGTACCGACAAGGGGCTTACCTGGACCCGCATGCGTCGAGGTCAGATCTATGACATGTCTATGCATCCTGACGATCCAGATACCTGGGTTGCCGCCGTGCCGGACAGCGGGATCATCATGACCACGGATGGCGGCACGACATGGACGCAAAAGATGAATGGCTTGGTTGGCACCGTCGGACGTATCAGCGTGCAGTTTGCCCCCTCACAGCCAACCACGCTCTACTGCCTGGCAGAGCTCAACCGCCTGGCCGTTGTGGCCAAGTCGACCAACTCCGGAGCGTCATGGACCGCTCAGTATCGTGATCCGCAGGGCTGTTTCTTTGCTGGTGCCTGCTCACCTGATGCAAGCCAGGGCTTTTATGACAACCTTGTTTCCGTTAACCCGAAGAATGCCAATCAGGCAATTGTCGGCGGCATCGATCTATGGATGACCACCAACGGTGGCACGAACTGGATCAACGTCACCAACGGCTACAGCGATGGTGACGGGTCCAACGTACCGCACGTTGATCAGCATGTTGTTGCGTATGACCCTCATGATGCAAAGACCATCTTTGCCGGCAACGATGGCGGCATGATGCGCAGTCCGGATGGTGGCAACTCGTGGTATGGCATCAACGGCAATCTAGCTGTTACCCAGTTCTACTCGTTCGATGTGGACCGCACGATGCGCGAACGGATGTATGGTGGCACGCAGGATAACGGCACACTGGGCACAGAGGGTATCGTTGATTGGGAGCAGGTTGCTGGCGGAGACGGTATGACGACGCTCGTCCATCCGACGATCCCATCGATCGTCTATGGAACCAATCCGAACGGATCACTCTTCAGGATCGACTTCCAATCGGGTCGCGCCGCACGCATCACAACCGGACTCAACATGTCCGAGGCCTGCGAGTGGGTTGCCCCGATGGCCATCGACCCGTCAAACCCTGATGCTATGCTCACGGGACGTCAGCGCGTGTACTTCAGTGATAACCGCGGTGACCTCTGGCAGGCCTCGTCACCGCGTTTCGAAGGCAACGTCTCGGCGGTGATCTTCTCTCCAGCAGACCAGGAAGTTCTGTGGGCGGGTGGCAACATGGGCGATGTGTACGTCAGTTCCGATTATGGGACCAAGTGGACAGCCGTGCACACCAACGGACTCAGCATGGGCTATGTCAGCGACTTGCTGTGCTCGCCAAAGGATCGCAAGACAGTCTGGATCACCTACTCGACCTATGGTGTGCCCCATGTCTGGCGCAGTACAGACCTTGGAGCATCCTGGCAGCAGCGCTGGAAGGGCATGCCCGATATTCCTGTGAATTCCATCGACATGCACCCCGATGACGAGAACATTTTGTTTGTCGGTACGGATATCGGCGTGTTCGTCACCTATGATGCCGGCGATACATGGATGCCCTATGGAAAGGAACTCCCGCGCACCCCGGTCCTTGATCTTAAGATCGATGTTGCCAACAACTACATCCGAGCCGGTACGCACGGACGTTCGATCTGGGAAGCCTCGCTTGTAAGCGTCGCTCCTGCCGAGCCCATCGTTGCTACACCGATCGGCGGCGAACGATTCGTCGGCCTGAGCACCACGCGCGTTTCCTGGCGAGGCGTGCCAGCCCCCTGCCGCATTGAATACTCCGTCAACAACGGTCAGACGTGGATCCCCATCGCCCAGGGTGAGACGGGTTCGGCCTATTCCTGGAAGGTTCCAAACGCTCCAACAGACGTCGCGCTGGTGCGCGTCACATCCGAGTCCAACCCCTCGATCAGCGCCGTGAGCCGCAACTTCTCGATTCAGCGTCTGCTCAAGGGCATGGTTGTCTCACAAACCACGGTGGGCTGGATCCCGTACGGTCTTTCGTGGGACGGCAAGACGTCGATCTGGACAACTAATTTCCGCAAGAACACGCTTCATAAACTCGATTACAACACGCTTGAGCCGATCAAGACCGTTACCATGAAGGGTGCTGGTGACAGCCTCTTCACGGATATCTGCTATGACCGGGTGAAGCATGAGATCTATGTACACCGTTTGGAAAGCTCTGAGGGTCTGGCCAGCTATGTTGCCGTGGTTGATACAAACGGCAACCTGCTGCGGACGTTCACAAGTGCCGCTCAGCGCTATGGCATCGGACTGGAACTCGTTAATGGCGTCCTGTACGGGGCCGAGCGTGATGGACAGCGTCGGCTGGTTGGAATGAATCCTCAAACGGGAGCCATCATTTCGGCCATACCGAATCCTTTCCAGCAGTTCTATGGACCTCGCTGTCTGACCTCTGACTCGCGCGGCAACTTTCTGCAGATGTGCACGCAGTTCTCCGAAAGTGGCGGTGGACTGCTCAGCGCGTCGATTGGGGAGATTCCGCAGTCGAATCCCACAACGATCGCTCAGTCGCTACCGCTGGAAACACCAAACGGGCTCATCAACGGTCGCGGACTGGAGATCGACGAGCGTGACGAAACGATGTGGGTGAGCGAATATGGCGGTAGCATCTTCAAGATCACGGGGCTTCGTTTCCAGGTGCCACCGCTGACAAGTTCCGTTGACGACCAGACGGTTGGTCTGGATGGCGTGGTGACCATCGCTCCGCACCCGGTAGGCACGACGGCCTTCGTCAATGTCAGCTCTGTTGAACGGACACGCATGATCACACCCACGATCACGGACCTTACAGGACGCACCGTTTGGGGCGGCCCGCGCCACGAGCAGCCGGCCGGTGAGCCCCTTGCCATCCGCCTGCCGGATGATCTTCTGGCCTCCGGATCATACATCCTTGTCCTTTCCTCCGATGAGGGGGCCAGCACACGTCGACCTTTCCTTGTCAGCAGATAACCGAAACCATAATGCATCACATCATTTTGTCGATCATCACCATGGGCGTAGTCTGGTACGCGTGGATCACGTTCAAGAAGATCGGTCGCCTGCGCGCCGTTGATCTCGATCTTACCGAACAGGAGCGGCAACAACGCCAGATAACGTACGTCATGCGCATCGTTGCATGTCTGATTTTGCTCGCCATGCTGCCATTTCTGTTCACGTTCATCATCAAGTAATGTCCGAAAACGACCTTAAGCCGGGTTCTCCCGGCAACAAACGAACCGAGCGCGAGTTTCTCTCCGGACCCCATTCGCGGTTTCGAGAGTTTACGTTCGTCGTTCGTGTGATGAAGGAGTTCATCCGCGGATTCCGCGTTCTGCATTTTGTGGGCCCGTGTATCACAGTCTTCGGTTCAGCCCGTTTCAAAGAAGATCATCCACACTACGACCATGCTCGAGCGGTTGGTGCTCGCCTAGCTGAAATGGGCTTCACGGTCATGACTGGTGGCGGACCGGGGATCATGGAAGCTGCTAACCGCGGGGCCAAGGAAGCCGGCGGAACGAGCATCGGATTGAACATTGAGCTGCCGTTCGAGCAGCATGCCAACCCGTGGCTGGATGTCATGGTGATGTTCGAGC
Organism: uncultured Melioribacter sp.; assembly: GCA_964393485.1. Taxonomy (GTDB): domain Bacteria; phylum Bacteroidota; class Ignavibacteria; order Kapaibacteriales; family Kapaibacteriaceae; genus UBA10438. The sequence goes on from CAYMTW010000057.1 coordinate 7,259, forward strand.
ACTTCTTCGTCCGCAAGGTCATGCTCGTCAAGTACTCACTTGGCTTTGTCGTCATGCCCGGAGGCTTCGGCACCATGGATGAGCTCTTTGAAGCCATCACGCTCATCCAGACAAAGAAAATCACCAACTTCCCTATCGTACTGATGGGCAAGGAGTATTACTCGGAGCTCGTCGATACCATCCGCAACCGAATGGTACAGGAAGGTACCATCTCAAAAGATGATCTCGACCTGTTCCTCGTCACCGACAGCGTAGATGAAATGGAAGAGTTTCTCCGTGCCCGCGTGGTCAAGCGATTTGGTCTGAAACAGCAACTCTTCATCCCGCGCTCATGAACCTTTGCGTCTATTGCGGTTCAAGAGCCGGTGCCGACCCGGCGTATCAATATGCAGCTGAGACTGTTGCCAATGAATTGCTGCGTCGCGGCTGGGGCCTCGTCTATGGCGGTGGCGGAATCGGTCTGATGGGCACCGTCGCCCGACGTGTCTTCGATGGGGGCGGGCACGTGGTTGGCATCATCCCAAAGTTTCTGGCCACACGCGAGGTAGCCCTCTGGGAATGCTCGGAACTGATCGAAGTACCTTCAATGCACGTTCGCAAGCAGATGATGATCGAGCGCTCCGACATGCTTCTTGCCATTCCGGGTGGCTTAGGCACCATGGATGAGCTCTTCGAGGCCATCACATGGCGTCAGCTCGGACTGCATGACCGTCCGATCGGCCTGTTAAATGTCAATGGATATTACGATCCCCTGTTGTCGATGAACGCTCATATGGTCGAACGGGGCTTCGTGCATCAGCACCATTCGGATCTGCTTGTGGCCGATACCGATGCTGCACGACTACTGGACACGCTCGCCGCAACTTCCAGCCATGCCCCTTCCCAGCTCCCGGGTCGGACCTAGGACGCTACTGTGTTTCGTGATCTTTTCTTTCAGAGCGCTTCGCCGATCATTCGGTTAGGTCGAACACGTCCGCTTACACCGGACGATGCGCCACCGCTCCCAAAGGGCCTGCATCCGGAAGATGCGGCTCCGGCGTTTTCGTCATTGCCAACGGACTCGTTTCGACGCTTTGTGCTGGGCGTGTTCTGGGCTACCGGACGTCCGGCACGCACGGTGCTCGCGATCATCACGGTACGTATCGCTGTTGTGCTCTCCACGCCCGTTCTTCTGCACTCAATGCTCACGCAGCTGCCGTCAGTGTCAGCCTCGCGTGACCTGCCCCTTGCCGCGATGACGACGGCGGTTGTTCTTGGCCTGGTGGGCATTCTCGGCGCACTACTGAACCAGCACATGTTCTTCAACATGCTGCGCGGCTTTGCCACGATCATCAACGGTCTGAACGATCGGATCATCCATCATGCGCTACGCCTTCGTCGGTCGTCGCGCTCCGCCATGCAGACGGGAGATCTGGTCAATCACCTCTCGAGCGACACCGATGCGATGGCCGAGGCGATGTTCTTCATTCCGGAGTTCTACAACACCATCATCGAAACAGTGGCCGTGATGGCCATGCTTTGGTGGTACCTGGGTCCAGCGGCACTGGCCAGCTTCGCTACGCTTGCACTCATCGCACCACTGATGATCGTTATTGCTCGACGTTTCCGACGGCTCGACCATGAACTCATGGAGCTGCGCGATGAGCGTGTAACGTTGATGTCGCAGATCCTGCAGGGCATTCGCGTGGTCAA
>CAYMTW010000057.1:9050-10828 GCA_964393485.1 uncultured Melioribacter sp.
ACCTACCCTGATGCCAGCGAGCCCGCCCTGCAGGCACTCGATCTCGATATCACGCCCGGTACAAGCGTCGCCATCATCGGAACGGTGGGCGCGGGGAAGAGCACACTGCTGCGCACGCTCGCGGGGTTGCACGTACCATCCACCGGATCGATGGTCTCCACAAACATCACATCGGATGAGCGCCCGCGCATCGGCTATGTTCCGCAAGAGGCCTTCATCATGAATGCCTCGGTTCGTGACAACATTCTCTTCGGTGAAGATGTTGATGAAGTTCGATTGAAAGGGGCTGTGCAGGACAGTGCATTGGCAGCAGACCTACGGCTGATGCCGGCCGGACTCGACACGGAGATCGGAGAGCGTGGTGTGAATCTCTCGGGTGGACAGAAGCAGCGTGTGTCGCTTGCCCGGGCTACCTACTATCGTCCCGGTCTTGTGCTGCTCGATGATCCACTGTCGGCCGTGGACGTGCATACCGAAGAAGCACTGGTCGATTCACTGCTCTTCGGTGCGTGGAAGTACATCACCCGAGTGGTTGTGACGCATCGTCTTGCGCACGTGCACCGCTTCGATACGATCATCCTGATGGAGAAGGGGGCGGTCATTGCATGCGGCTCCTACGATGAGTTGCGACACCACGAGGCATTCCGTGATCTGATGCGTCATGAGGCTGCCGAGCCCCCTGATATGATGAGGGCGGAGCAGACCTCTGCCAAGCCGATTGATCCATCACTGAGCAAGGGATCGGCAACGGATGATTCGACGTCTCGTCTAACGGTCGACGAAGACCGCGTTACCGGGGCTGTTGGCCTCGACGTGTACAAAGCGTATCTGCGTGCGATGGTCGGACATCGATGGAGTGCACCTTTCTGGACGATGGGGCTTATCACAACCGTTTTGATGATCTCCTTCCTTCCGATCCTGCAGACGTCGTGGCTAGGACACTGGTCCGATGTGAGCGCTGGCAGAGTCTCGCGCGACGTCTGGTCTAGTCTGCTGGCAACATTTTATAGTGGTTCGCTCACTGCTCCACTAGCGATAACCGTTTACGGACTGCTTGGCATGGTTGTGCTGAGTGCATGGGGTATCGAGCGCATTACATGGCTCTCGCGCACGGCAGCAGCCTCGCGCACGATCCACGACGACGCGCTGATAGGAGTGCTGCAGGCCCCCTTGCGGTTCTTTGACAGCACACCGATGGGGCGCATCCTGAATCGCTTTGCTCGCGACATGGAAGGTGTCGATGATCACCTCTCATGGAACATAGAGCAGTCCTTCAAGGCCCTTACGCAAACGCTGAGTTCGATGCTGCTCATCATGAGTGTACTGCCGTTGATCATCTTCGTGATCATCCCCGTGTTCTGGCTCTACAACCGTTTGCAGCGTGATTACCGCAAAAGCGCCCGCGAGGCAAAGCGATTGGAATCGATCAGTCGCTCTTCCCGGTATTCGCATTTCAAGGAGCTTGTCACCGGACTGGACGTTATCCACGGCTTTGCCCGCGAACATCACTTTATCGGAACGCACCGGTCTATCCTGGCTCGCTACCAGAGGGCCTATTGGTGCAGCATCATGCTCAATCGGTGGTTCTCGACACGCGTGCCGCTCACCGGCGGCCTTGTGGCCGTGGGTACGAGTGTGCTTATCATCATCGCAGCGTGGAACGGTGCGATCTCCCCCGGTGTGGCGGGATTGGTCATGACCTATGCGATCAGCTTCTGGGCAACGCTCAACTGGACCATCCGCGCCTTCAGCGAAGTCGAATCGCGCATGACCTCGGT
>CAYMTW010000057.1:10928-12267 GCA_964393485.1 uncultured Melioribacter sp.
GATGGGGTCGACATTACATCGGTTCCACTTGATCGTCTGCGTCGAAGCATTGCCATCATCCCGCAGGATCCGACGCTGTTCATCGGCACCGTGCGGCTGAACCTTGATCGCTTCAATGAGTGCACCGACGATGACGTCTGGCAGGCCCTGCGACGTGTGCAGCTTGCCGATCTGATCCACGACCTTCCTGGTGGACTGAATGCGCCTGTTGTAGAAGGGGGCGCAAACTTCTCGCAGGGTCAGCGTCAGCTACTTTGTCTTGCCCGTGCGATTCTGATCCGTGCGCGCGTCATCGTTCTGGATGAAGCAACAGCCAGCGTGGACATTGCCACCGACGCACTGATTCAGCGCACCATCCGTGAAGAGTTTCGTGATGTTACGGTGCTGACCATTGCTCACCGCCTCGATACCGTGGCGGATGCGGACATGATCGTCGAACTGTCGGCCGGCAAGGTTACGAGCGTTACCAGACGTTAACCTCGCGCTCGAGCGCGATGCCAAAGCGCTCAAGCACGCTCGCTTGAATCGCCGATGCCAGGGAAAGTATCTCGTCGCCGCTGGCTCCTCCGTGATTCACCAGTACCAGCGCCTGACGGTCGTGCACGCCGGCATTGCCATGGCGCGCCCCCTTCCATCCACACTGATCGATAAGCCACGCCGCAGCAAGCTTCACGCGTCCGTCTGACTGCGGATTTGAAGGGGCTTCGGGGTTCTCTGCTTTGAGCCGCTCCGCAACGGCGGCATCGACGATCGGGTTCTTGAAGAACGACCCCGTATTGCCGATCTCTGCCGGGTCAGGCAGCTTGCGACGTCGCACCGAAACAACAGCGTTCATCACATCCACGATGGTTGGATCGGTGATGGACATTGCTGCCAGCTCTTCACTCACATCGCGATACGTGGTGTTGACGTTGGGTGAGGTCGTCAGCCGATAGGTAACGGATGTGATGAACATCCGATCGCGATACTCGTGCTTGAAGACGCTCTCACGGTACCCGAAAGCACAGTCCTGCGGCAGAAATCGCACGATCTGTCCCGTCCGACGATCCAGTGCTTCGCACTCCTCAAAGATGCTTGCCTGCTCTGCGCCATACGCACCGATGTTCTGCATCGGTGCCGCACCCACCGTGCCCGGGATCAGCGCCATGTTTTCCATGCCGCCCCATCCCTGATGCACGGTCCACTCCACAACGTCGTGCCAGACTTCGCCGGCGCCAAGGCGCACGTGAACAACGTCTCCATCCTCGCAGGTGCTGCGCTCACGAATGCCCATGGAGATCACAAGCCCGTCAACATCCGACGTGGGAACGATGTTACTGCCCCCTCCGAGAATGCGAAC
>CAYMTW010000058.1:0-11231 GCA_964393485.1 uncultured Melioribacter sp.
TCGTCATTGGGCCTCGCCGTCCCTCTACGCGAAGCGTCCCTCTACGCGAAGCGTCTATCTGATAAACTTCGGATGCATCAGATTTTCAAGACTAAAGATCTCCTGGATCTTCTCTTCCGAGAGGATCCCCTTGGCGCGGACGATGTCGATCACCGAGCCGCCGGTCTCGAAGGCTTCCTTGGCGATCTCGGCGCTGGCTTCGTAACCAAGGATAGGATTGAGCGCGGTGACGATACCGACGGAGTTCAAGACCATTGAGCGGGTGCGCTCAGCATTGGCCGTGATGCCATCAATGCAGCGCTCGCGCAGGGTGGTGCAGGCGCGACCAAGAGTCTCGATGCTTTGGAAAAGGCAGTACGCCAGCACGGGCTCCATTACGTTTAGCTGCAGCTGACCGGCCTCGGCAGCGAAGGTTACCGTGACATCGTTGCCGATGACAAGGAAGCAGACCTGGTTCACCACCTCCGGTATCACCGGGTTGACCTTGCCGGGCATGATGCTTGAGCCGGGCTGAAGGGGCGGCAGGTTGATCTCGTTGAAGCCGCAGCGTGGACCCGATGAGAGTAGTCGCAGATCGTTACAGATCTTCGAAAGCTTTACCGCAACGCGCTTGAGCACGCCGCTCACCTGGACGTACGCACCGTTGTCCCACGTGGCTTCGATAAGATTTTGCGACAATGTGACGGGTATGCCAGATACGTCTGCGAGGTAGTTGACGGCAAGGGGCGGGTAGCCCTCGGGCGCATTGATGCTGGTTCCGATGGCCGTTGCGCCAAGGTTGACTTCGGTCACCAATGCGCGCGCTTCCTCGAGTCGACGCAGGTCCTCACCGATATTCACGGCAAAGGAATCAAACTCCTGACCCAGCGTCATGGGTACGGCATCCTGCAGTTGCGTGCGTCCCATCTTGATGATGTCGGAAAACTCATGCCCCTTTCGCGCAAACGAATCGCGTAGGAGTCCAAGTGAATGGATGAGCTTGCCGATCTCGACGTACAGACTCAGCCGGAAGGCCGACGGATAGGCATCATTGGTCGATTGCGAACAGTTGACGTGGTTGTTCGGGTGAACGACGTCGTAGGTACCCTTAGGATGCCCAAGTATTTCCAATGCGAGGTTAGCGATGACCTCGTTGGCGTTCATGTTCGTTGACGTGCCGGCACCGCCCTGTATGACATCGACAATGAACTGGTCATGCAACTCACCCGCAGCAATACGATCACACGCCGCACAGATGGCATCGGCTACGTGCGGTTCGATAACACCCAGGTCCCTATTGGCCATAGCAGCGGCCTTCTTGACGTGAGCGAACGCAATAATAAACGATGTTGCATGGGCAATTGGGATACCCGTGATGTGAAAGTTCTCCCGTCCACGCAGCGTCTGCACGCCATAGTAGGCGTCGTCGGCCAGTTCGCGCTCACCGAGAAAGTCGTGTTCGATACGCATAGAGATCGTCCTCAAATGACAAGGTGTTCGGAATAGGCCGGCAAATAGGCGTTTACGTTGTAGTGCTCACTGAGCTTGTCCTTCAGCGCTGTACGGGCTTCCTGCTCGCCATGCGTCAGGAAGGTAAGGGGCGTGCCATTTGCGGCAACCTTTGCGAACCAGCTGACAAGGTCTGTCTGCCCCGCATGAGCGCTGAAGCCGCCGAGCGTGTGGATCTTGGCCCTGACAAATCGGCGCTCGCCATGGATCATCACCTCCGAAGCGCCATCGACAAGGCGCCGGCCCAGCGAGCCCCGTGCCTGATACCCGGCAATGATAAAGTGCGAACGCTGGTCTTCGAGGTTATTCCTGAGGTGATGCATGATGCGTCCGGCCGTGCACATGCCCGAACCGGCAATGACGATGAACGGACCCTGCGCGTCATTGATCTGCTTGGAATCTTGAGCCGTCGTACAAAGTACCAGTGATCGCAGGTCATGGTCCATCTGACCATGCTCACTGAGCTTGGTGCTCTCGGCGTCGAATAGGTCCCGGTGCATACGATACACATTGACGGCCTTGATGGCCATCGGACTGTCGAGGAAGATCGGCAGGGCCGGAATGCGCTGCTTGCGGATCAGCTCGGCGAGGTGAAACATCATCTGTTGCGCCCGGCCGATGGCAAAGGCAGGAATGAAGACCTTTCCATTTGCCTCGACCGCCTCGACCAGGATCTTTTCAAACTCCTCGAGGGTATCATCAAGTGACTTGTGATCGCGATCGCCATAGGTCGATTCGAGGATCAGCACATCGGCCTTTGAAGGGGGCTCGGGATCACGCAAGTACGGAAAGTTCGGCGGCCCGAGGTCACCGCTGAAGACAACGATGCGCTCCGTGTTACCTTCCTCTTCGATGCGCAGCTCCACGCTCGATGAACCTAGCATGTGCCCGGCATCATGGAAGATGACCTGGCAGTCCCTGGTCACACGGGCTAGAGTGCCGTAGTCGGTTTCTTCAACGAGTTCAAGCGTTTCGGTCACGTCATCGGTGTCATAGAGCGGTTGATCGTACCGGTTGAGCTTACGACCACGTTGCTCCGAGCGGCGGCGCCGGCGCTCGAAATCCGACTCCATGATGTGCGCCGCATCGAGCAGAATGATCTCGGCCAGATCTCTCGCTGCCGGCGTGCAGAAGATCGGCCCACGGTAACCCTCGCGCACCAGGAGTGGCAGACGGCCACAATGGTCGAGGTGGGCATGGGTCAGGATGACGGCATCGATATCCATGCGATGGATGCGTCCGGGGATCACGTTGCGGGCATCATCGTCCTTGTCACCCTGGAACATGCCGAAGTCCACCAGAACGGTCGAAGAACTTGTTTCGACGAGATAGGCCGAGCCGGTGACTTCGCCGGCGGCACCATACGGGGTGATGGTTATCATTGTGCAAAAGTACGATGTGTAACTTTGCGGCATGTCCGACGCCAAAACCGAAGCCGGAACCGATGAGCGCAAGGTCGATTATCGGCTTCTGCGCCGGCTCCTGTCTTTTCTCGCCCCTTACCGCCTCTACATCGTTGGTGCTGTAACACTGACGCTGGTCTCCTCGGCGCTAGGTCCCCTGCGACCCTACCTGACACGTATCGCCGTTGATGAGCATATCGTCAAGGGTGACGTTCCGGGCCTGATGACGTTCATCGCCATCATCATCAGCCTGGTCATCCTGCAGGGGGCTACGCAGTATGCGCTCTCGCTGTTGATGACCTGGGTAGGACAACGCGTCCTGCTCGATATCCGCAATACGCTCTACCGGCACGTAGAGCGAATGGCTCTGAGGTTTTACGATACAACGCCCGTCGGACGCATCGTCACGCGGGTGACCAGCGACGTCGAAGTTCTCAATGAGCTTTTCTCGTCGGGCGTGGTGCTGATGATCTCGGATATCATGGTCATCGCCTGGATCATGACCTTCATGTGGAACACGTCGGCCACGTTGACGATGCTGACGATCGTCATTCTGCCGTTCCTGCTCATTGCATCGTTCATCTTCCGGCGGAAAGTTCGTGTAGTCTATGACCTGATCAGGCGCCAGGTGGCGCGCATGAATTCGTTCATGAATGAGTACGTCACCGGTATGGGAGTCATCCAGCTGTTCCGTCAGGAAGATCGCATGACGAAACAGTTTGCAGAGATCAATGCCGAGCACCGTGAACTTCAGGACCGGTCGATCATGTACTACGCCACGTTCTTTCCAGTGGTGGAGTTACTCTCGGCTGTTGCCCTGGCTATCATCGTATGGTATGCAGCCGGGCATATCGGTACGGGCGAAATGACCATCGGCATGCTGATCGCCTTTGCGCAGTTCACGGAAATGTTTTTCCGTCCGGTGCGTGACCTGACTGAGAAGTACAACACGCTACAGTCAAGCGTTGTGGCATCTGAGCGGATCTTCAACCTGCTCGACACGAAACTCACCGTTGATGATGCCGATGGTGCCACGCCCCTTACCTCACTGGGCAGCGGTATCGAGTTCCAGAATGTTAGCTTCTCCTACGACGGCACAACTCCCGTACTGCATGACGTTAGCTTTACGGTCGGTTCTGGAGAGACGGTGGCCATCGTTGGCGCAACCGGTGCCGGAAAAAGCTCGATCATCAATCTTCTCTGCCGGTTCTACGAGTTTCAAGGGGGCGACATTCTGATCGACGGACGGAGTATCCGCAAGATCGAACAGGAGTCGCTTCGCCGTCGGTTGGCAGTCGTACTGCAAGATGTGTTTCTGTTTTCTCGTTCGGTGGAAGAGAACATCACTCTTGGACGGGAAGACATCACGCGCGAACATGTTGAAGGCGTGGCCCGGGCCCTCGGTGCGCATGAATTCATTTCGCGGCTCCCACACGGCTATGACACAAACGTCCGCGAGCGTGGCGCTGTTCTTAGCGTTGGGCAAAAACAGCTCATTTCATTCTGTCGCGCCCTAGCTACCAATCCCGATCTTCTGATCCTTGACGAAGCAACTTCGAGCATTGACACGGAAACAGAGCAACTCATTGAACAGTCGATCTCGACGATGCTCAAGGGTCGCACATCGATTGTCATCGCTCACCGATTGTCAACAATCCAACGTGCCGACAAGATCATTGTGCTTCATCATGGCCGGGTTGCCGAGCAGGGCACTCATCAGCAACTGATCGAAGCTGATGGACTCTATGCCAAGCTCCACAGGCTGCAGTTTGCCCAAGGGACTGCGGCGTAGCCCTCTACTGCTCAGTCCACACACCCATGGCGTAAAACTTCTCGCGACGCTCACGCACGAGCGTATCGGCGTCCTGGGCACACAGGCGGTTGAGCTCATCGACGAGTGTCGAACTCATGGTTGAGAACATGTCCTCGGGTTCGCGGTGTGCCCCACCGATCGGCTCAGGCACGATGCGGTCAATGATCCCCACCTCAATGAGGTCTGTCGCGCCAAGTCGCAGCGCTTCAGCAGCTTGTTCCTTGTAGTCCCAGCTGCGCCAGAGGATCGACGAACATGACTCAGGGGCAATGACGCTGTACCATGCATTCTCAAGCATCAGCACGCGGTTACCGATGCCAATACCGAGCGCGCCTCCGCTGGCCCCCTCCCCAATGACGACAATGACGATCGGCGTCTTGAGCTGCGACATCAACAGAAGATTCTTCGCGATGGCTTCAGCTTGGCCGCGTTCCTCGGCCTCGAGTCCGGGGTATGCTCCGGGCGTGTCGAGGAAGCAGATCACCGGAAGCGAGAACTTCTCGGCCATCTGCAGGAGACGATATGCCTTGCGGTAGCCCTCAGGATTCGGCATGCCGAAGTTGCGGTGAACGTTGGTCTTGGTGTCGCGTCCCTTCTGGTGACCGATCACCATGACGTGACGACCATCAAGGCTGGCCAGTCCGCCTACGATGGCAGGGTCATCGCGGAACGTACGATCGCCATGCAGCTCAACGAAGTCCGAAAAGCAGTGCGTGATGTAATCCAGCGTGTAGGGGCGGTCCGGGTGACGCGCGATCTGCACACGCTGCCAGCGCGTGAGATTGCGGTAGATCTCGCCTCGGAGCATTTCTACCTGCTGCTCGAGTTCCTCGATCTGCGGCTGAATATCCAGCGTATCGGTCAGCCCCTTCATCTCCTCGATCTTCTTCTCGAGTTCGAAGATGGGCTTCTCAAATTCAAGAGCGGTTGTCGTTGGCACGGTTTCGCCGGAATAGATGTTTCAAAATAATCTCCACGTCGAGCGCGAGTGAATACGCATCGACGTAGTAGTCGTTGAGCTGCTGCGTGGCCGAAGCCGACAGTCCGCCAGGACGAGAGATATGAACAAGCCCGGTGAGTCCCGGCTTTCCACTCGTCCTCGGCGTAACGTCCGGCCAGAGGCCCACAATGCTCATGCGCCCACGAAGTACCTCCCACCAGGGGTGAAGCCTTCTTCGCAGGCCCGGCAAAATTAGAGCCGGCATGCTGAGCGTCAAAACCACCAACGCCACGGTAAAGTCGGCCAAACGCTTCGCCACGCGGTTACGGAATCGCAGAAGCGGCGCAACAGTAACGGTTGGTTCCAGTCCCGCAACATCGTTGATGATACGAGCAGTGACCACATCGTCGTAGTCCTGGGCAATGTGGAACCTGGCACGGTAGGATGATGAGGCCATCATCAGGTTCATCACCCTATCACGTGGAATTGCATTGTCGGTAAGGATTACCTCATGAGCGCCCGTGGCATCGAGGATGCGTCCCAGGTACGACGTATCTCCAAGAACCGTCAGACCGGAATAGGTGCGATCGCTAAACGGCTGCGTAGCAACCACGCCCACGACCTCCGCGTTGCGTCGCTCGGCGCTGCCGAGTGCCTCGGCCAGGCGCGAAGTATGCTCGTTCAGGCCGACGAGGATGATCCGGCGGGTCCTGCTTCGTCCCTTTGCATCAAGCCACGAAGTGATGGCTCTTGTCACAGCAAACATCACGGCGCTCAGACCCATCGTCATCAACAGAACCCCACGGCTGAAACCGAAGTCCTTGAAGAAGTATGTCAGTGATGAGAGCACAAAGAACGTCGACAGCAGACCTACCACACTTCGCCTGATCGTTGGGCGGTATTCCACATACTCACCGACAGCCACCAGGGAAAGCGTACTGATGAGCGTGATCATGATCGGCACGATGGGATAGGCATAGTCCGGGAACCCAAACGGACGCTCAAAGCGCACCATTGTGGCGATCAGCAGAGCCCCGTTCACGCAGAGCATATCAACGAGCCATGTGGCAAGCTCGATTCTTCGCCGCGCAAGACGCGCCATCAGCGAGCGCAGGCCAATACCCAATCGCAGAAAGGCCAGGAAGATCCGTGAACCGCCAAAGTGCTTTCGGGCGAAGATCTCCATGGCCTCGTAGAAGACCCGCACTTCGTTTAGTGACGAGCGCTTGGTGCTCTCGCCCTTGTAGTGAATGATGCTGGTCCCGTGGACGTAGTGCACCTCGTGACCCGCTTGCTTGACGCGGTAACACAGGTCAATGTCCTCGCCGTACATGAAAAACTCGGGATCGAATCCGCCCAGCGAGCGCAGGAGCTCCGTGCGGCCGATCATGAAGGCTCCGATGAGAGCATCTACCGGATAGGTCTCGTCAGTGGAGCGGTACATGAGGTTGTAGCCCGAGAACAGCTTCACTGACGGAAACAGTGCCTGCAGACCGAACAGCTTGCAGAACGAAGCCCATGGTGTGGGCAGACCCCTGCGGCAGGCAACCTGAAATGACCCATCTGGGTTGAGTACCTTGCACCCGGCCATACCCACGCCTGCATGCGCGTCGAGGTAGTGGACCATGGAGGCAAGCGTTTCCGGACCAACGATCGTATCAGGATTGAGATACAGAACATAGCGTCCACGAGCCACTTCAAGACCTACGTTATTGGCTCGCCCGAAGCCAATGTTCTCCTCAAGAGCATGCCAGTGAACATCTGGGAATACCCCGCGTAGATCTTCGACGCTACCATCACTTGAGTTGTTGTCAACAACGACGATCTCAGTTGAAAGGGGCTTGCAGGCCTCATCGAGCGAGCGCAGGCACTGCAAGAGATAGTCCTTGACGTTGTAATTGACGATGATGACGCTGAGGTCGATCCCGTTGCGGTCCGATATCAGCCCTTGCCCCATCGCTTAGCGCTTCCCGAATGAAAAGACCGTTGAGAGCTTCAGCTTCCAAACAAGGAATGCTGCCTCGTACACGATATTCTTACTCATCTTCGACACACCACTGACACGGTCGGTAAAGACGATCGGGATCTCGTTGATGCGCGCACCTCCTCGCCAGGCTTTGTAGTTCATTTCGATCTGAAAGGCATATCCGTTGGACCGAATCTTCGTCAGATCAATTCCGCGCAGCACTCCAGCGCGAAAACACTTAAAACCACCCGTGGCATCTGCCACCGGCATACCGGTGATCACACGCGTGTAGAGATTGGCAAACCAGCTCAGCAGAAGGCGACTCATAGGCCAGTTGATGACGTTCACACCTTGGATGTAGCGCGAACCGATGACCAGATCGCAGTCCTGCACGGCGTCGATAAGCCGACGCGTGTCCTTCGGATCATGCGAGAAATCCGCATCCATTTCCAGGATGAGTTCGAAATCATGCTCAAGAGCGTACGAGAAACCGGCGCAGTAGGCCGTGCCCAGTCCCATCTTTCCGGCACGCTCGATGATATGCACGCGCCCGTCGGTGCTCATCCGCTCGCGCACGAGCCGGGCTGTACCATCAGGTGAACCGTCGTCGATCACCAGCACATGGGCCTCGGGAACAACGCCATGCACGGCATCGATCATTCGGATGATGTTCTCGCTCTCGTTGTAGGTGGGTATGCAGATGATCGTTCTCACGCCTGCCCGTGTCCTTTCAGCATCACAAACACCGTCCTCACCATGATCTCCAGATCAAGCTTGTAGGACATGTTCTCGATGTAAAAAAAGTCGTACCGCAGACGCTGCTGGATCTCCTCGAGCGACTCTGGATTGGACTTTGCTTTGACCTGCCACCAGCCCGTAACTCCCGGACGCACCTTGTGGCGACGTCGATAATACGGAAGCATGGCCGTAAACTTCTCAACGTAGAATGGCTGCTCTGGACGTGGCCCCACGAGAGACATTTCACCCTTCAGGACGTTCCAGAGCTGAGGAATCTCGTCAAGGTGTGTCTTCCGGATAAATCGACCAAATGTCGTCACGCGCGGATCGTTATCATTCGTCCAAGTAGGACCGCGCTTATCATCGACCGTCATTGATCGGAACTTAGCCATCCGGAACACCCGGCCGTTGCGACCCACCCGATCCTGTGAAAAGAACATCGGCCCCGGCGATGTGAACTTGACGACTAGCCCAACTAGTATCCAGATAGGAGCGCCGAGTCCGAGTGCTAGAGCACTGACGACAATGTCCGTAGTGCGCTTGGCGATTTCCTCCCAGGGCTGCATAAGCTGCGGGCTTATGTCGATAAGGGGCGAACCATAGATCTGATGTGTGCGAGCCTGACCCGAGACGATATCGTAGAGATCTGGAACGATCTTCACCATGCACCCAAGCTCGGCAGCCTCTGACGTAATATTCAGCAGCCGAGCATGATGAGCTCCATCGGTGGAGATCAGTACTTCGCGGATGCGGCCGACCTGTATAGCCCCCTTCAGGGCATCCTCACCGCCAAGTACCGGCAATGCACCGATCGTGGCAGGCTGTGCCGTCGTATCGAGCAGAAGGATGCCGCGGACGTCATAGCCCCAGGCAGGTTCGTTCTTCAGGTCATCGAGGAGTTCCTCAACATGCGTTGTTGTTCCAACGACCAGCGTAGGAATCCGGATCACCCGCGACTCGCGTAGCCGACCCTGTACCTGCCGAGCAACGAGACGTCCGATGGTGATCAGTCCAAAAAGCACGGCCCAGTATACAACGAAGACCGGCCGGACGCTGAGATTTGATGTGGTGGTGATGGCCAGAAAGATGATCGCCGATCCGATAAATGTCTGACGAAACACTGCCGAGATCTCATCAAGGGGTGACCGAATGTAGAAATCACGATACAGTCCGCCCATCCAAAACACGAGCGTCCAGTAAAGGCACGAGATGAAGGCAACAAAAACATGATCGAGGATCGCAAACGACCGCACGTCAACAAGCGACCACGTACGAACCACCTGATACAGTGCGAAGCTCAGCGTTAACCCGAGCAGATCGGCGGCGATCTGCATGTTCTGCGGGCGAAGCAGCACATGAAGCATGCGTCCGTTGGAGGGGGCGATATGGGACTGCACGTCTCTCGTCATTATCAGCGTGCTCCCATAATACCAAGCCTGAGCCTGCGCAGATCGTCACGACCCAGAACGCCAAGGACAGCGGCAAAGGTGAGCACCGACAGCACAACCAGCGTCATCCGACCAAGAAGTCCCGCGACCGCTTGAGCCGATGAGAGAACGGCAATGCCGTCACCGTCGATCAACCACAGCGACACGCCGGCACAGAGTCCGGTCAGCAGAACCATACGAAGGACGAACATCACCGACAAGCGCTTACCAAGGGTAGCGTGCAGTAGCCACAGACTCACAGCAGCACCGATCACTGACGTGATGATCTTGGCAATAACGGCACCGAGCGATTGCATCGATGGGATCAGAAGCAGTCCGAAGCCGACCGTGCTTACAACAAGGGCCGTAGCAATGCGCACAAGGTTTGTCTGACGTTTTACAGCAACGCTAAGCTCCTGGGCATACACAAGGATGGCAACGAACGGGGCTGACCAGACAAACCAGATAAACTGGTTGACCGAATCGAGGTAGCGGCCCTTTGTCACAACGTCCACAAACACGGGCATCACAACTGTCGCAACCGATGTTACCAGAAGACTGATCACCAGCAGGTGCTTCATCACTCCCATGGCAACATCAAGCCCCCTTGCCTCATCAGTCGGCAGCAGCCTGGCAACATCCGGCATCGCGGCATAGGACACGGCCATGGGGATCACCGCCAGCAGTGGTCCAAGCGTTGTATAGGCCGCGCCGAGAATACCAACATGGGCGCGCCCGGCAAATGACTCAACGATGAAGGCATCGATCTTGTCGTGCACGGCAATGAGCAGCGTTGCCGAAACAACGGGCAAGGCCTCTCGCACGATCGAAGCCATCTCAGCACGCGACGCTCTGGACCACGACGTTGAACGTCCCTTGTCAATGAGCAGCAGAATGAGAAAGCCCGGTATTGCGCTTAGAACAAATGCCTGAATCACGACCGTTGGCGTCAGCGCGCTGCGCCACAGGGTGATCAGAGCGGCAAAGATCGCTGCGTCCAGAACCGCCAGAAGCGACGGCAAACGGAAATCTGATGCCGCCCGAAGACGTGTTTCGAGGGTGTACCGCAGAAGTGCTGTGCGGGAAGCGATAAGCATGTACACACACCAGAAAATCACGTCGGTCATGTGTAACGAACTTGCCCATCCGGCTGCTACTACGGCAAGTGTACAGAGGGTCCAGAATGCCAGCCGCACATAGAATGCCGATGAGAGGATCTCGGCCGCACGGGCGGGCTGCTGAGCAACGCGTCTGACCACGATGCCGTTCATGCCGAAGTCGGCCAGAAGACCAACGATCACTTCCGTGAGACGACGCTCAAGAAACAGTGTACCATTGCTCTCAGGATCTAGCGTCGAGAGCACAAGGCGCTGGGCAACAAACACGAGCAGCAGCGACAGAATCTGAGAGCCGAAGACCCAGATGCTGGCCGAGATCACGCGCGCGGAAACCGAGC
>CAYMTW010000059.1:0-10478 GCA_964393485.1 uncultured Melioribacter sp.
TTCCAGCCGGCTGCAAGTTCTGCACGCGGTGCGAAAAGAAGATCGACAAGTGCGACACCGTGGAACCACCATTGGTGGAGGTTGGACCCAATCACATTGTGCGCTGCCACCTGGTTGAGTCTGCAGGAGGTGCACAATGAGCCAGCCCCTTCTGGAGGTCAAAAACCTCAGCGTTCGCTTTCCGGTGCATGGCGGAATTCTGCAGCGCAAGGTAGCCGAAGTGCGCGCTGTAGATGATGTGTCGTTTACGATCAATCGCGGTGAGACCGTTGGTCTGGTAGGCGAGTCGGGCTGCGGCAAGACAACCGTCGGACGCGCCCTGATCAACATCCTCAAGCATATCGCTCCCGGAGTTGAACTATCCGGCGAAGTGATCTACGTGGAGAAGGACGGCACGCGCACGGATCTGCTGGCGCTCTCCAAGAGTGACATGGTGCGCTACCGGTCGAAGATCCAGATGATTTTTCAGGATCCGTATTCCTCGCTTAACGCTCGGATGTCAGTCAAGCAGATCGTTGGTGAGCCCCTTGAGATCCATCACCCGGAGATGTCCAAGAAGGAAGTCGAAGACAAGGTTCTGTGGCTTCTTGAGCGTGTTGGACTTCAGCCCGAATATGCCGGACGCTATCCGCATGAGTTTTCAGGGGGCCAGCGTCAGCGCATCGGTATTGCTCGGTCGCTGTCGACGAATCCTGACCTCATCATCTGCGATGAGCCGGTATCTGCCCTTGACGTGTCCGTGCAGGCCCAGGTGATCAACCTTATGGAGGATTTGCAGAAGGAGTTCGGCATGTCCTACCTGTTCATTGCGCACGATCTGTCGGTTGTGTATCACATCTCGCAGCGTATTGCTGTAATGTATCTCGGCAGCATGGTTGAGATCGGCAGTGCCGACAACGTGTACTTCGATCCGACGCATCCGTATTCGCGTGCGCTGATCTCCGCTGTTCCGGAGCCGGATCCTACGCGACGTGATAAAAAGCGCATCGTGCTGCAGGGCGACATTCCAACGCCACTCAACAAGCCAAGCGGTTGCGGGTTCCGCACGCGGTGCCCGATGGCACAGGATTCATGTGCCCAGAGCGTTCCGCCCCTTGCCGCAAAGCTGTCCGGATCGATGGTGGCTTGTCCGCACGTCGAGTAGTCTCGACTCGACATGCGCGTTTTCTACTCCGACCACTACACCATAGAACTGCCCGAGGGTCATCGCTTTCCGATGCGCAAGTACCGTCTGCTGCGTCAGGCGCTTGTCGAGCAGGGGATTATCGACACATCGCAGCTGCATGCTCCTGAACTTGCCTCGCGCGAGGATGTGCTGTTAGCCCATACGCAGCGCTATGTTGATGGGGTGATGACCGGCACTCTTGAACGACTTGAGCAACGCCGCATTGGCTTCCCATGGAGTCAGGGCCTGGTCGATCGATCACTTGCCACCGTCGGAGGGTGTCTTGCTTCGGCCCGTGCGGCACTCGAGGACGGACTCTCCGGAAATCTGGCAGGGGGCACGCATCACGCCATGCGCGATGCCGGCGAGGGCTTCTGCGTATTCAATGACATTGCCGTGGCAACACTCAAGCTCATGCAGGAGGGGCGTGTTCGTCGCGTTGCCATTGTTGATCTCGATGTGCACCAGGGCAATGGCAACAGCGAAGTGCTCGGCGGACGTAATGATGTGTATATCCTTTCGGTGCATGGAGCCAAGAACTATCCCTTCCGCAAGGTCCCGTCGACGGTTGATGTTGATCTGCCGGATGGCACCGGGGATGAGGAGTTTCTTGAAGTGGTTGAACGAGAACTCGCACCGATCGTGGACTTTGCTCCCGACCTGGTGTTCTATCAATGTGGTGTCGACCCGTTGGAGTCCGACGCTCTTGGCAGATTGGCGCTCTCCTTCGAGGGGCTCGCACGCCGCGATCGGCTTGTCATGGAGACCTTCCGTCGACGCCGCGTTCCGGTGATGCTTGCTCTGGGAGGGGGCTATGCCAATCCCATCGAACTGACGATCAGGGCACAATGCAACCTTTACCGCATTGCTATGGACGTTTACCGTCGCTTTTCGGGGTTGCCCCATTCGAGCCAATTCACGCGCACTCCGCCGGTGACCGGCTCGACTCTATAACCGCGACGTTGAAGAAGCTGTGGAATGCCTGAAGGTCCGGTCAGATGCAGTGCTCCGATGGCAATGAATGCGCCGCCGGCATCTATGAGCGGCTCCATGCGCTCGACCATGCGCATGTTCCTGCGGTCGTTGACCATGGCCAGCATGGTGCTATCCATGCCTGATTCGGTGTCCGAATACCTCCGCAATGCTTCAAGATCTTCCGCACCATAAAACGTGCGCATCTTCTCGAGCTCCGTGGCTAGTGAATCCCGGCTGCGGAGCTGTTCCAGAACATAGGCCGGTGGCATCGAGTCCATGACACTCAGTTGCTCTGCCACGGTCTCGAGTCCATACCTCTTCAAGTGTAGTTTTTTCGCCCGTGCCCAGAGGAACTCGTCCATCGACGACGGCGCGGTGCGGGTTATCGATCCCATTGTGACGATCATCATTATGGCACCTGGCTTGAGTCGTATGCACGCCGACGATAGCATGCTGTTGACGGTGCTCAGGCTTTTGCAGATGTCGTTGACATCTGCTGAGTCAAAGATGTCATACAACGTGCCCCGTTCAAGAAGAAGAGCCTGTGGACTGAGCTGGCGCATGACCGAATCAAGATTCAGCTCGGAAGCGTAAGACGTTGAAGTGCCGAGCACTTGTAGAATTGTGTCGCGCTGCCTGAATACGGTCGTGTCGGCAATGTGAATCGTCCCAAACACATGGCTTACAGCCCCTTGCGGCGAGGTCACGCGCCACAGGAGACTCTGCCCGGGGAGGTTCTCGGCGGCGAGGCAGGGGCCAGCAAAGGCAGCGTACATGCCCAGAGCGGTGCAGACAATCCAACGTTGGGTTCGTGACATCATAGGTCCACGAAGTTGGCGAAATGTGCGTGAACGAGAAAGGGGCTGAGCATCTCTGCGCAGCCCCATGAGGGTGTCGATGGGATTGTAGAGCAGGGAAGATCAGAGCATCGAGCGGGCGATGTTCAGGGCTTCCCATGCCGTACCGTTGATGCCCCATGCCAGAGGTGCGATCCCCGGTGCATAGGCCATCATCGGGTGCTGAAGGGCATGTCGGTCGGGGGCTGGGTAGCGAGACCTGAACTCGGCCATGTTCCAATAGACTGGTGCCTGATCTCTGAGCGCCGAAACCAGCGCGGGGCGATTGGGGTGTGAGACCATCGTGGCGCCGACCACACTGTTTCGTGCATCACGTCGCAGCATGGGTGCGTTGGTGACTGACAGGACAATCGTTTGGCCGTTGTTGGTCAGGGCATCGGCTAGCACGTTTGCACTTGCATTCAGATCATCCGGACGCAACAGTACGAGCTGAATCTGATCGTGCTGGCTTCGGGACGCCTCAATGATTGATTCGAGTGCACGGACGACCTCCTGAGCCGCATGTGCGGAACCGTCCGGATCATTTCGCAGGTCAAGGATCATCGTATCGGGGACTTCTGCTGCAAGAGCCGTGGCAAGCGCCTTGATTTCACTGATGGCTGCGGTGCCCAGACGACGGAACGTTACAGCTACTGTAGTGCCGTCGCGGGCAAGTCCGATGCTACCAGCAAGACCGTCGGCCACATCCACTCGGCGACTGATGTGCATGTCACGGCGTTGCAGTTCAACCATGACATACGGCTCGGGGATGTTGCGCGTCAGTTCGACGGCCTGCTCCACAGACGTCACAGGCTGACGGTTCACGGCCATGAGGAGGTCTCCAACACACAGACCAGCCGCATAGGCCGGCATGGAGACGAATACTTCGGAAATGACAATGCCTTCGGGTGATGGTGTCAGAACGATTCCAAGCGATCGCACCTGTACGGGCTCGTCCGATGTGCGGGTGGGTCCTACGGTGCTACCTGGAAGGTCACGTTCCTGTTGTTGCTGTTGCGGACCCGTCTGGGCAGCGACGCCGATCGCAGCAAGGACGATCGTCAGGATTCCACGGATGAATGAACGCATAGGTGCCTCCGTTCTGTTGAGAGTGAATACAGATGGTTTTGACGGAGGCAGTGTTGTTCATCAGTTCCTGATTTGTGCGTGGTGCCATCAAAGCTGACGCACAGACGGTGATTCCTATTGTGTGCACAGGAGCATTTGCGACAACTTTCACAATTTGCGGCGTATGAGATTTACCGCATCATTCATTTTCATTGCCGTCGGCGTCATGATGGCCCCCTGTCTGTCTCAGGCGCAGGATGGCACGTCGCCCCGCGCGGACTCGCTTTCGCGGGAAGCAATGAAGTACATGGATTCGAATCTTCCACAGACAGCGCTGGACCTCTGGAATAAGGCCCTGCTGGAAGTTCCGGGATACGTGCCGTTCCTTTACGAAAAGGCCGTTACCCTTGTCATGGCGGAGCGCCAATCTGAGGCGATCACAATTCTCGAGCCTATCTACCGTGATACGATGCTTCGAGATCGCGGCTATCAGCTGATCGGGAACTGCTATGATATTCTTCAGGACACGGGAAAAGCACGTCGCCTCTACGAAGAGGGCGTCCAGCGGTATCCTGCGTCGGGCCGACTTCACTTCGAAATCGGACAGTTGTTCTATCGCGCCAATGACCGTCCGATGGCTCAGCAGTGGTGGCTGCAGGGAACGCGCAACGAACCAGGATTTGCGACAAACTATTACTGGCTGGCCAAGTTCTTTTCTGAGACTCGCGAGCGCATCTGGTCCGCTCTCTATGGCGAGCTATTCCTCAATCTTGAGCGAAACACGACGCGCACGCGTGAGATCTCCAAGTTGGTTTTTGACATGTGGAACCTGTCAATGCGTATCGGCGATTCGACCGATCCGATGCGGTTCTGTTCTGATGAGACCCTTGAGATCCCCGATGAACGGGGAGGGGGCATGATGTCATTCCCCGAGGCCTTCGAGTTCACCATGGCAACCTCGGCGCAAACACTGTTCAAGACCGATACGGTCATCAAGCGTCTGTCGATCGAGCAGCTTGTCGACCTTCGATATCGTTTCATGCGGGGGTGGATCAGTGCCAGATATGACTCCACGTACACGAACGACGTTCTTCGGTGGAATGCATGGCTGCTGCGCCAGGCCCGGTTCAAGGAGTACCTCTGGTGGTTGTACAGTTATGGCAATCCACGCGAGATGAATCAGTACTTCCGGAAGAATGATGACCGCTATGACGGCTTCCTGGTCTGGTTTTCCGAAAATGGCCTGGCCTTCGACCACCCTCTGTGCGTTGGGCTGGGTTGTCCATAACGGCTGCCGATGTTATCTTTGCAGCCCTGTAACCACGTAACAAGAGACCCATGGACACGCTCCTGACCGTAATCTCCATTATCGCTTCACTCCTGCTCGTTCTGGCGGTTATCATTCAACCCGGCAAGGCTGACATGATCTCCGGTATGAGTGGTCTGGGTGGACAGATGACGAATCTTTTTGGTGTGCGCCAATCGCGTAATGTTCTGCAGACCGCAACGATGGTTCTCCTTGGAATCATTGCCCTGTTTGCGATCCTGATCAACAGCGTGTTCCTTGAAAGCGGCGGTGGCACGCAGCGTGAATCAGTTGCTAAGGACGCACCACGCCCAACTGCCCCTGCACCAGCAACACGTCCAGCCCAGCAGCCAACCCAGCAGCCAGCACCGGCTCCTGCGGCAGCCCCTCAGGGTAACTGATACGAGTCTTTGCACGCAGAGCGTGACTCAATGACGAAAACAGCACGACATCAAGGCGCTCCGCAGAGCGCCTTTTTTTTGACGATGATCCATCGGAGCATGGCAGTATGGCGCGCATAATCGGAAGCCCCATCACTCACGATCTTGCCTATGAGTCCAATGCCGATGCAAACCGCCAGACGCTGCGCATCATTGAAGGCGTAAGCGACGCGGTCCGCAAAGGCGGAGGAGCAAAGTCGATCGAGCGGCATAAGGCCAAGGGCAAGCTCACAGCACGTGAGCGCATATCGTCGCTCGTCGATCAGGGATCATCGTTACTTGAAGTTGGACTGCTTACGGCGCATGGCATGTACGAGGAGGAAGGGGGCTGCCCTTCAGCTGGCGTTGTGGCCGGCATCGGAATCATCCATGGTCGGGAGTGCATGATTGTGGCAAATGATGCCACTGTGAAGGCCGGCGCATGGTTCCCGATGACAGCAAAGAAGAACATGCGGGCCCAGGAGATCGCTCTCGAGAATCACCTGCCAATCATCTACCTCGTCGATTCTGCCGGTGTGTTTTTGCCGATGCAGGACGAGATCTTTCCCGACAAAGAGCACTTCGGACGTCAATTCCGGAATAATGCCATGATGAGCGCTCTGGGCATTCCCCAGATCGCTGCTATCATGGGTCCCTGTGTTGCCGGCGGTGCCTATTTGCCGATCATGTGTGACGAAGCGATCATCGTCAACGGTACCGGAAGCGTTTTCCTGGCCGGTCCGGCCCTGGTTGAAGCAGCTATCGGTGAGAAGACAGGCATTGAGCCCCTTGGCGGAGCCTCAATGCATAGTTCCATCAGCGGTGTTGTCGATTACAAGGTTGAATCAGATGAGGAAGCCATCGCTACGATCCGCTCGCTTGTAGAAAAGTTCTCACCGACAAAGGGTCCATCAGCCCTGTTCTCGCGCGTAGAGTCTCGAGAGCCGGCACACGACGTCGAAGAGATCTACGGCATCATGCCGGCTGATCGCACCAAGCCGTACAACACGCGACAGATCATCGCCCGTTTGATCGACGGATCAGAGTTTGACGAATACAAGGCCGAGTTCGGGGCAAGCATCATCTGTGGCTATGCGCGCATTGACGGATGGGCCGTCGGGATCGTTGCCAACAACCGCGAGATCACCCGCTCCGGTACGGGTGAGATGCAGGTAGGGGGCGTGATCTACTCTGATTCAGCCGACAAGGCTGCGCGGTTCATCCTGAACTGCAACCAGCGGGGAATTCCACTCGTCTTCCTCCAGGACGTAACAGGGTTTATGGTCGGTACGCGTGCTGAGCAGGGTGGTATCATCAAAGACGGTGCTAAGCTTGTCAATGCTGTTGCCAATAGTGTGGTCCCAAAGTTTACCGTGATCATCGGTAACTCGTATGGTGCCGGCAACTACGCCATGTGCGGCAAGGCCTATGACCCGCGTCTGATCTATGCCTGGCCTACGGCTCAGATCGCCGTCATGGGTGGTGCGCAGGCAGCAAAGACTCTTCTGACGATCAAGATCGCCCAGCTCGAACGCAGCGGTGAGAAGCTGACTCCAGAGCAGCAGAAGACGCTGCTGGCGGACATTCAGAAGCGCTATGATGCCACCACCACGCCCGTCTATGCAGCCTCACGGTTGTGGGTTGACGGGATCATTGCACCGACGCAAACACGGGAGATGATCTCCCGCGGCATTGCCGTTGCTTCGCATCAGGGATCGCTGCCGGAGCTCCGTACCGGCGTCTTCCAGGTGTAGATTGCGGGCCATGCAGGAGCCCCTTGACGAACTGCAACGCCTTTTAGGGCCGTCGCTAACGCGACGTGCCATGGACCGCTTTGCCTATGCCCACGATGCCTCGCTCTACCGCCTCATTCCGCAGGCTGTGGTGCGCCCCACATCGGTCAATGATATCCTCACAGTGCTATCGTGGTGTCACCGACACGGCACGCACTGCACCTTTCGAACCGGTGGTACCAGCCTGTCGGGACAGGCCGTCACTGATGGTGTGCTGATTGATCTGTCACGGGGCTGGCGCAACGTGGAGATCCTTGATTTAGGCTTGCGTGTGCGCATGCAACCGGGCATCACGGGAGCACACGTCAATGCGATGCTCCACCGGTATGGTCGGAAGCTCGGTCCTGACCCCGCCTCATTGATGGCGGCCATGATCGGTGGTATCGTTGCCAACAATGCCAGCGGTATGTGCTGCGGCACGGCGCAGAACTCCTATCACACGCTCGATTCCATGACGTATCTGTTGGCCGATGGAACGCGCATCGATACAGCAGCGAGTAATGCCGACGAGCGCCTTCGATCACAGTCGCCCGCCACCCATGAGGCGATTCTTCAGCTGCGCGACGAGATCCGCGCGGATCGAGAACTGACAGCACTTATTCGGCGCAAGTATCGGATCAAGAATACCATTGGGTATTCGCTCAATGCCTTTCTTGATGACGACGAGCCATCGCGGATCCTCGCCAGACTGCTGATCGGTAGTGAAGGCACGCTGGGGTTCATTGAACATGTGACATTGAATACGGTTCCAGATGCCAACCGGAAGTGGACCTCGCTGTTGATCTATGGGAACCTTGATGAAGCGTGCGAGAGTGTCGAAGCTTGGCGTGCCCTTGGTGCTGCAGCTATCGAGATAATGGACGATGCCTCGCTGCGATCGTTTGCCGATCTGCCAACAACGCCCGAGGAGTATCGCATCAGCAGGACCGGAGCTGCGGCGCTGCTGGTGGAGTTCCATGACGTCGAGCCCCCTTCCATGGAGGGCGTTGTCTGGAGAACAGATCCCAGGCAGCAGGCATTGATCTGGAAGCTTCGTAAGGGGCTGATGCCAACCGTTGGTGCTATGCGCAAAGCTGGGCAGACAATGATCAACGAGGACATTGCCGTACCTCCGGAATATCTTGCCCATCTGGTGCGCGACGTTCAGGCGGCTTTCAGAGAGTTTGACTACCACGACGGAATAGTCTTCGGTCACGCCAAGGATGGGAACATCCACTTTGTCGTCTGTCAGGATTTTTCGACCACATCTGAGATCGACCGGTATGCGGCATTCATGGAGCGCATCGCCGAGATCGTTATCGATCGGTATGCCGGCTCGCTCAAAGCTGAGCACGGAACGGGTCGCAACATGGCGCCGTTCGTCGAGAAGGATTGGGGCGCACGTGCCTACGAGATCATGCGTCGTATCAAGGCCGTGTTGGACCCGTCGGGAATTCTCAACCCCGATGTTGTCATCAGTGCCGATCCGCTGGCACACGTGCGCAACATCAAGCCGGTTCCGCCGCTCGATGCAGAAATTGGTGCCGTGGCAGACCGTTGCATCGAATGCGGATTCTGCGAACATGTCTGCCCAACGCGCACGAGCAGCCTAACACCCCGTCAGCGCATCGTCATCGAGCGCGAACTGATCATGACGGATAACTCCGAGTCCGTCCGACGCGAGCTGACCGAGCAGGCACAATTCGATATCGTAGCCTCCTGCGCCGTTGATGGCATCTGTGCCACGGTCTGTCCGGTCGGTATCGATACCGGTGCAATGGTCAAGGTTCGCCGCCGATCGTCACGTCGGTATAGTGGAGCACTCGCAAAGGTGGCGAGTCGCAACATGCACATCATGCGCTCCATTTCTCGGTTGATGCTACGCCTTCGTTCGGGCGTACTAGCACCAGGGGCGCAACTGATCAGGGGGCTTACTGTTCCCACGTCGGTCTCCGGAACGTCACCGAATGTGTTTGACATTCTCTACGTTCCAACGTGTGTGAGCCGGACCTTTGCGCATAAGAGCTCGAAGCGTTCGCTGCCGGAAATGATCGCGGATCTTGCTTCCCTTGCTGGACTTCGCCTGCGCGTGGTGACAGAGTCGCATGGGTGCTGTGGCCAGCCCCTTTCATCACAGGGATACACCAGCGCCGCTAACACTTCGGCGCATGTACTTCTTCATGACGTGGTGCGCCTGCGTGGCGACCAAAACGTTCCGGTCCTGTTGGATGCGTCAACGTGCTCAGCGGCACTCCGTACCAGTGCGTCTGAGCACGGTGTCGATGTCATCGATCAGGTCGGATTTATCGAACTCGTGATGTCACGCATTGATGTGCATTGCTCTGATCATCCCCTTGTTGTTCATGCCGGCTGCGGTGCGGCAAAACAGGGGAGTGCAGACCGTCTGATCGCCCTCGCACACAGGCTCTCCTCGAACGTCATCGTCCCGCCTTCAGCATCATGCTGTGGGATGGGTGGCACGCATGGACTGCAGCATCCGGAGATCGTTGTTGCGGCAACCGGTGCAGAGCGCGCAGAGATCCATGCTCACCCAGACTTCACCTCAGCCGCCACCGGCATCAGTCTGAATACACTGTGTGAAAGCGCACTTTCATCCACAACAGGCGTCCCATTCAAGGGGCTTGTAGAAGCGGTGTGGGAAAGAGTTACTGAATTACAGAGTTACTGAGTTACGGAAGTACGGAAGTACGGAAGTACGCGATCAATGTCAGATTGTATACGCACAGTAGCACATGGCTTCAGCGGTGGGACAACGTGGGTATGCAGTGATTCATGCATTTGGATTGATTGCCGTAATCATCTCCAACATGATCGTTCATAGCTTGACCTCGATAATTCTATACCGAGGTACTCTATGAACGAGACCAAATACTGTCAAAGCTGCGGCTACCCTATGCGGAAGGACAAGCTGGGTGG
>CAYMTW010000060.1:0-3631 GCA_964393485.1 uncultured Melioribacter sp.
GTACGATCAAAGAGTCTCTCAGGACGAGAAGAGATCAGGATTTGAGCTTGGTGCGCTCAGCCCCATATGCCGATACGCAAGCGGCGTTGCCGTGCGTCCTCGTGGCGTACGCTGCAGGAATCCCTGTTGGATGAGGAACGGTTCGTACACTTCTTCGAGCGTGCCCGCATCTTCGCCCACAGCAACGGCCAGTGTAGAGATTCCCACTGGACCACCGTTGAACTTTTCTATTAATGCAAGGATGACGCGCGTGTCCATTTCATCGAGGCCGAACTCATCGACGTCAAGAGCTTCGAGGGCAATACGCGCCACATCACGGGTGATGGTGCCGCTGGCCTTGACGTCGGCAAAATCTCTCGTGCGACGCAATAATCGATTGGCAATGCGCGGTGTACCGCGAGCTCGACGTGCCAGCTCGTTAGCCCCCTGCTCATCGATGGGGGCATTCAGCAGGGCGGCACTGCGTTTGATGACAGTGGCCAGGTCGGCAGCATCGTAGTAGTCGAGTCGGTTAGTAATCCCAAAACGAGACCGCAACGGGGCTGTGAGCAGTCCCTGACGCGTGGTAGCGCCCACGAGGGTGAAGCGCGGGACCGAAAGTTGGACCGAACGTGCCGCTGGACCCGAGTCGATCATGATGTCGAGCCGGAAGTCTTCCATCGCCGAATAGAGGTACTCTTCTACTACTGGCGACAGTCGATGGATCTCATCAATGAAGAGAATATCGTTCTCATCCAAACTCGTCAGAAGACCAGCAAGGTCGCCCGGCTTTTCCAGAACTGGTCCCGAGGTGATCTTGATCTGTGCGCCCATCTCACGTGCAATGATGTGAGAGAGCGTGGTCTTTCCGAGGCCCGGAGGACCTGTCAGCAGCACATGGTCAAGCGACTCGCCGCGTCCCTTCGCCGCCGCGATGAAGACCATCAAGTTGTCAACGATCTTGCGCTGCCCCGTAAAGTCACTAAACGAAAGGGGGCGCAGCGATGCGTCCACATCGTCATCGCGACGTGCTGGGTCCGTAGAAATGTTTGGACGGGACATGGGGCGAAGTTACGAAAGCGCTTCGCGGGACGCGCAGCGCTACTTGTTCCCCATCATCGTCCCTGCTCCCACAGCTACGATGCCATCATAGCCGCCATAGTCGAGCTCGCGATAGTAGGCAAACGCGATGAAGGTGTTGTTGGCCGATGCAGTATTGCCTTCGAATTCCTCATAGTGGACATCAATGGCATCATACGAATCAGCACTGAGTCGGCCATTGGCGTAGAGGTAGTTGTGACGACCGCGGCGAACCCATTGGCGGAGGCGGTAAAGGCGCAGCTGTTCGTCGAAGTACATCATCCAGTCGCGGTTCGGACGCCAGCTGTTGAACGATCCGGCAACAAAGATGTCCTCGTCGCTGGCTGCACCTGGGGTGGGGTCGAGCAGAAATTCAACAGGGATGAACTCATCATTGACGTCTGGGATGCCCCTTGAAAGCATGACGCCGTCATCAGCACGCTCGATGAACATGCCATTGCGACGGATGTCCGACAGGCCGATCGGGATAGGTTGCCCCGTCGAGGGGAAGCGGCCAGGACTGGACACATCCAGAACACGGTACTCGTTTTGAGCAGGAATCCTCGACAGTCGAAAGATCTTACCCCCTTGCACCATCCCGAGAATGTCGGCTCCTACCTTGTCGGGGTTCGCTACGGAGCGCAATCGCTCGGAGGCGATGAATGGATCATACCACCGGTTATTTCGGTACAGCACCACGGTGTGAAGATTGGTCGAGAGTAGCCGTGCCGTGTTGTCCTGCACCATGGTTTCAATGGTGAATGCGGTGCTGCTGACGCGATAGCGGGGCTGATAGAAGTCCGTCATAAAGTTCATCCGGATGCTCGCACGCGTATCGACGGCAAAGAATCGGGTCTCGCCTATCAACGAGTCACTGTCGAGATCATAGACCAGCGCACGCCAGTTGCCCGAAAAGCGGATCGTTGTCTGCACATTCGGCAGCGACAGGTGGCCCCGATAGCGTGAGTACTTGGAACGCTCAGGCATGATCTTCCAGTCGATGAGCGTGCTGCGATTGTTCACGTCGGATAGAAATCCATTGTCATCCGGCGTCCAGTCGGCGTTGCAGTGCACGATGCGTATGTAGACGTTCGGGATGGAGGGGGCTGAGATATCAAATTCTATCGTCACCGCCTGCGACCCAACGTCACCAGATTTTTCGGCATTCAAAATCACAACGGGCGGTAACGCCTCGTTCGTACCACCATAGGCGCGAATCATCCGCAGGGCGATGTCACTGCTGTAGCCGATCGTTCCCGGCACAAGCACGAGCACCAGCAGAACGATGCTGCGGATCATCCCCGGCGGGCCTTCATCACCTCACGCTGACGCAGGCGAATCTCCCTGCGCATGGAGGCCTCTTCAAAGCGCATCTTTTCTTCATCGGTCTGCGGCTCGAGCGGTGGGGCGGGGAGGGGCTTCCCATACTGGTCGATGGCCACAAAGGTCAAGTAGGCCTCTGAGGTCCGTGTGCGAGTTCCGTTGAGCGGATCCTCGCGCTCCACATGGACGTACGCCTCCATCGAGGTGTGAAACGCTCGCGTTAGCACCGATGTAATATGAACCACATGGCCAAGTTTGATCGGCTCGTTGAAGTTGATCTCGTCCACCGAAGCCGTTACACAGACCTTCCCGCTATGACGCATGGCGCTGAGCGCGGCGGCAATGTCGATCCAGTGCATGAGGCGTCCTCCGAGCAGGTTGCCAAGGTAGTTCGTGTCATTCGGGAGCACGAGCTCGGTCATAACGACGGTACTTTCAGCCGGTGTTTTCATTTGATTCCCTTTTCCAAAGCGTCCACGACGGATTTCTGCTCGGGTTGTTTGACCATTCGACGATAGGCGGCGATTGCTGTGCGCGCTTCGTCTGTGCGTGTCAGCTGAATCAGGATATCGATCTTTTGCACCAGCGCTGGTTCGAGCCATTTGCTGTCTGGATACTCATCGATGATAGCATCGTACTGAATGAGCGCCGCACGCCGAGCATACGTCCGGATGTAATGCTCCGCGGCTTGCCAGAAGCGTTCAGCAAGCCTGTCGCGCAGGTCACGGATACGCTTGGTAGCCTCCAGTCCCAGAGAATCACGCATGTACATGGACTGGAAGTCCGTGTAGGCCATAATGGCCTTGCGGGTGTTCTCCTGATCCCGATCAGCCGGCAACGAGATCTTGTCATAACACACCGCAGCCTTGTACATAGACTCGCGCACGTATTCACTTGACGGATAGGACCGACGCAGCTGGTTGTAGTTGAACGCCGCCATGATGTACTCACTGCGCTGAAAGTTAATCTCCGCCAGATAGTACTGAGCGTCATCGGCATACTGTGACGCCGGATACTGCAGCTTGATCACATCGAATTTGGCCTGCGCCTCTAGCCAATTGTCGTCTTTATACGCCGCCTTGGCTTCGGCATAGATATCGTCAACGGTCTTGGCCTTCTTCGCCCCCTCCGCAGAGGAACAGGCACCGAGAACCGCAGCTACAGCGGCAAAAAAGAGGATGCGAAACATGGGGCGAAGTTACGGAGTAACGGAAGTACCCAATTCCGTAATTCCGTAATTCCGTAATTC
>CAYMTW010000060.1:3731-10432 GCA_964393485.1 uncultured Melioribacter sp.
AATTCCGTAATTCCGTAATTCCGTAATTCTCTTCAATATCCCATACTTGATAGCTGGGCGCGGTCGTTGCGCCAGTCGGAGCGGACCTTGACATACAGTTCAAGGTAGATCGGATGTCCAAGGTATTCTTCGATGGTGGCGCGAGCCGTTTCTCCGATCTTCTTCAGGGCAGCCCCTTTAGCACCGATGATGATCGCCTTCTGGTTATCGCGCTCGACGACGATATCGGCGCCGATGTACCATTTGCCGTCCGGGTTTTCACGGAACTCGGTGATCATGACTTCCGTAGCGTAGGGAACCTCTTCGGTGAACTGTTTGAAGACCGATTCACGGATGAACTCTCCAACGAAGAACCGGTCAGTCTGGTCCGATGCAATGTCTGAGTCAAAGGCGAATGGTGCTTCTGGAGCCAGCTCGCGGAGCATCACCAGGAGTTCGTCAACGTACTTGTTGTCCTTGGCGGAAATGGCAATGGCCTTGGCAAAGAGTCCGCTGAGTCGGGCCTCTTCCATCAGGGGCAGGGCATTCTTACGGATCGGGACGGCATCCATTTTGTTCAAGACCAGTACCGTGGGACGTTTCCGTTTGCTCACGGCTTCCTGCCATAGCGGGTCTACTACGGTGCCGCGCTCGATGGCTTTCTTCGTGTCCACGACAACGCAGATGATGTCGGCTTCATCAAGCGACTCTTCCACAAACCCCATCATGGAGCGCTGCAGACGATAGCGCGGCTTGAGCATTCCCGGGGTGTCCAGGAAGATCAGCTGAACGTCTTCTGTTGTGTCGATGCCGAGCACACGCTTGCGTGTGGTCTGCGGCTTGGCCGTCACGATGCTCAGGTGCATCTGCATGATGGCGTTAAGCAACGTGGACTTGCCTGAGTTGGGACGTCCAACGATGGCGACCGTGGCGCAACGTGTCACGCGGCTTCCTGCTGATTCAGTTCAAAAGTCACACCGGGATGCGATGCTACCCAGCCCCGTTCGCGCTCGACGATATCGCGCACGGCCGGCTTCATAAACGTATCCTCCGGCACCAGCGTGCACAGAGCACGGGCCAGGATAACTGCCGCTGCCTCGTAGGGCATCGAGCGGTTAAGCAGGATAAGCCTCTTTTCCTTTACCACGCAAGCGCCGCCGCGGAAAGCCCCCTGCTCGCGTCGCACTGCGTAGTCAAGTGATGTGGCAAGGGCTGTGAGTTCTTCGAGCAGCTTTTCGGCTTTCATGAAGTTTCTTTAGAGTTCGAATGAGTAAGGGGCTGAAGGGCTCCGAGAGCCACGATCGTCACTAAGGAGAGCGTTGACATGGCAACGAGGACATTGACGATTGGATTGGAGAATCTAGACAGGAAGACCGCGAAGATATCACGGGCTGGCGCCAGTGGCATCCCACTGCCAGCATCGAAAAACGTCCACAGGCGGTAGTCTTCGCTCACGATGAACCCCTGGATCGGAATCACCAGTACGAACAGCACACTGGACATCACAAGCCAGCCATGACGGCGGAACGAGCCCCGCAGGTTGATCATTGAGCCAATGCCACCCACAACGGCAGCAGCAGATGCCCACCCAGTCCAGCCCCCAAGGAGCGTGAAGAGCCAGATGGCCTGCAAGCGAGCCGCCTCAGACTGAAGGGTATTCCACTGCAGCGTCCCAGGGATAAACACACTGTAGCCCACGACCATGCGAGCAATACCCCCGCCTATCCAGATCACGCCACCGAGCAGCGCGAGAAGAAGAAAGAATTTAGTGGCTTTGGATTGCATGGACCGAAGATAAACCTCACTTCACTTCCCAATACAGCTTCTTGCGCAGGTCCTGGATCCAGTCCTGTTCCAAACGCTGACGTTTTTCCATCAGTGCGAGTTGTTCGAGCTGCTTGTAGTCATCGGTTAGTGAAGGGGCATGGGCAGCGATGAGCCGCTTGCGGAAAAGGATATGGTATCCCGGTTTGGTAGGGTCGGCTGCGTAGGGGAGCGGGTCGGATACTCCGCCGTCGGGCAGGCTGGAAATGATCGATCGCATTTCGGCCGGGAGTCGCTCGACGTCAACCGTGCCCATGGAGCCGCCGAAGCCCTGCGTTTCGCGCTCATCACTGAACTTCTTGGCCAACTCTTCAAAGTTCTCGCCGGTAGCAACGCGGTCCTTGATTCCGCGGAGGTCGGATTGAACCGTCTGACGGTCTTCCTCGCTCTGTCCCACTTTGATCAGGATGTGCCGCGTGGTGATGGTGCTGGATGTCTTCTCGATCAGCTGAATAACGTGCCATCCAAATGGAGATTCCACGGGCTGCGAGATCTCATTGGGCTCGAGCGCAAATGCTGCAGCCTCGAACGTTGGAACGAACTTCCCCTTGTCCACTGTACCAAGGTCCCCACCATTAGCCGCCGATGCAGGGTCACCCGAATAACGTCGAGCGAAGTCACTAAAGGAAGCCCCCTTGATGATCGAGTCACGGACGCGCAGGGCTAGTTGCTGCGCCTCTTTGGTTTTCTCGTCAGAGGCCTTGACGTACTTGACGATGTGGTAGAGGTCCACACGGTCCGGCACCTTGGGAATGGAGTCCTGGTAGCGGGTGTAGAACGACTCAACATCGCCACGACTGACCTTGATATCGGAGAACATCTTCTGCTGGATCCGCTCAATGTAGAGGCGTTTGCGGATCTCTTCGCGGAAGTCCTTCTTGATCTTTGTGATACTCATGCCATAGACGTCTTCGATGCGCTTCTCTGAACCGAACTGCTGCACGAGCATTTGGATCTGGTAGTCCATGCGGGCTGAGATGTCATCGTCTGTCACCTCAAGGGTCGTATCCTGTTCGGCTTTGGTTAGGACGAGTTTCTCGTTGATCAGCTGATCAAGAATAGCCTTGCGCAGTGCCGGATCTTTGCGGTTCATCCGTGGGTCACGCTGGGCCATGGCCTCGATCTGTCCAGTGATATCTGACTGGAGAATGATCTCCCGACCCACGATGGCCACGATCCCTTCCATGGAGTCCTGGGCAGAGGCCACGAGGCCCCCTGACAGGACGAGGTAAAGGATTGCAGCAAATTGGCGCATTGACAAGGGCATGGTCACTTTGAGCCGGATTTCTTCTGTGAGGGGGCACCCCAGATCTTATCGATGTTGGCGTCGTTGAACGTCACAGGATGACGTGACCGCACGCCGCCAAGCCAGTTCTCTGTGAGCCGCTTCTGCAGGGCATCCTGGTAGGCAGGAGCGAGTTCCGAAATAGCGGTTTCGAAGGACTTCTGCTGTGGTGGGACGATTCCGTCGAGACGCAGCACAGACCACCCGGCTTCGATCTGAAGCGGGCCGACAACGTCACCCACCTTACTCGAGGATGAGAACTTCTGCGCCACCTTCGAGGTCTTCGGAGAAACGGCGGCGTTTTTGCCGCGACTCTCACGCATGCCATCGCGCTGTGTATAGGCAGCGGCGATATCACCGAGGTCCTTGCCGGCAGCCATGTCCGTCTTGACGAGATTCAGCAACGAGTCGGTGAGCACATACACTTCTGTGAAGTCATACTTTTGCTCGGTCATCCACCGCGTTTTGGTGCTGTCGTAGAAGGCGCGGGCGTCCGTCGTGTCAAACTTGAGCTTGCTCCACACTTCCTTCTCTTCGACCTTGAATAGTAGGATGCCGTCATTGAACTCGCGCATCAAAGAAGCAAAGTCCTCATACTGCTTCTCGAGTCCGGCGGTTGCCTTATCAAGCACGATCGGATCAGAGATCTTGTTGATGGCGCGCTCAAAACCTGCTCGATTGAGTGTGTAGCCGCGCAGATCTATGCGGCGCCGAAGCGTGTCAGCAAATTGCCTGACGGTCATACTTGATTCTGGCAGACGGAAGATGATGCGGTCAAGAACGTCGTCGGCCAGGGAGGAGACCCATGCGGTGTCCTGTGTGTTCTTTGTTGTGTCGATGGCACCAAGTACGGTACGCAGAATGGCGTTGTCCCAACCGCAGTTCATCGTAGCGCGGACGGAGTCGAGAACTGTGCGCTTGTCTTCTTCGTAATAGAGTCGACGATAGGTCCGCTTGGCGTTGTCATACTCGGCCAGTGAATCGGGGACCTTCGACGAATCGCGGATGATGATATGGGTGCCGAACATGGTCTTGACCTTTCCCGAGACCTGCCCGTCCTTTAGGGCATAGATCGCATCCTGGAAAGCCGGCACCAGGCGAGAACCGTTGTTTTCCATACCTGACGAGCGGGAATAGGCGCCGCCCAGGTAGCCACCCTTGGCCGCCGAGGTTTTGTCGTCGGAATAGACCTTGGCAAGATCAGCAAAGGCATCACCAGACGGAGTGATGCCGCGAACAGAAAGCAATGTGTTTTGTTGTGACGGCTTCATTGACAGGATCGAAAGAAGCGTGTCAGCAAATCGACTGGTTGCTGTGCTGTCACGGTCATCCTTCGGCGTCAGAAGGAGATGACGGAACTTGACGTTCACGCGAGGGGCGCGCTGATAGAGCTTGACGATGAAGTAGCCGTACCGGGATGCCAGGGGGCTTGCCGTAAAGCCGCCAACCGGCAAAGCATAGGATGCATCCTCGACCACCTTGATGATCGAACCCGCAGAGATCCATGGCAGACGTCCGCCGTTGGCGGCCGTCTCCTTATCGTCAGAAGAATCACGAGCCAGCTTCTCAAAGTCTGCACCGGCAGCGAGCATCGAAACCAGGCGTTCGGCCTTGGTGCGGCTTACTACTGAGTCCCATCCACGGGTGGACTGTTCAGGAACGGCGCAGAGGATAACGCCGATCTCAAGCTCCGTCATGCGGCGCACGGCCAGCTCACGGATCCGCTTTTCGGCCACGGCTTTGTCAAAAAAGTATGTTTCTGAAAGCAGCCGGCGGTTGTTTGCCAGATCGATTCGCACTGCTGAATCTTGCTCAAGCCCCCTGTCACGCGCATCAGCTACCTTTAGTCGATAGTTGGTGTAAAGGCGCAGAAAGTCCAGTGCCGTGTCCCTGGCAACGGTCGAAAGGCGTGTATCGCGGCGAGTGAGGTTCTTCTGGAAGGCCCGTTCGACATCACCAAGGAGCACCTCCTCGCTACCGACCGTGGCAAGCACTGTGCTCGGGGCAAAGGTTGGCGCAGCCGGCGTTGTTGGGGTGGCCTTCGTTGGGTTCTTCTTCTTTTGAGCGGGACTGATCATAGCTGCCAGGCAGAGGACCAGTGCAACACAGACACTACGTGCAATTGACGTCATGGCGAAATGCAACATGAAGTTCATAAAAAGGTGGTGGTGAAAGTCCCGTACAGACGACGGGACTGCAAAAATAGTCAGATGCCGACCTTTGAACCTACGCGCCAGACGTCTCCAGCTCCCATCGTGAGCAGGATATCTCCGGCCTTGAGTTCCGTTTCGAGCAGGCTCGAAACGTCTTCGAGCCTTTCGGCATAGAAAACGTGACGGTGTCCGGCATCGCGGGCGGCATCGGCGATCAAACGTCCGCTGACGCCTTCGATGGGCTCTTCCCGGGCTGCATAGACATCGGTCAGGATGATCACGTCGGCGTTATCGAAGGAAGTGGCAAACTCCCGATAGAAGTCTCGCGTACGCGTATAGGTATGGGGCTGAAAGACGGCCACGATGCGCCTATCCCAGCCCTTGCGGGCCGCTTCCAGTGTTGCCAGTATCTCCGTGGGGTGATGCGCGTAATCATCGATCACCAGAACGCCCCCTGAGGTTTCTCCCTTGATCTCGAAGCGTCGGTACACACCACCAAACTCCGCCAGGGCCTGCTGGATCGTCTCAACCGGCACGCCACATTGCAGGGCCACGCCGCAGGCTGCCAGCGAGTTCAGGACGTTGTGGTTACCAGGCACATTGAGGACGATGCGGCCAAGGGGCTCTCCTCGATAGATTAGGTCGTACGAGCTGCTGCGCTCACTGTAGCTGATGTTGCTGGCCCGCACATCACATTGGGGCGAGGTACCGTAGGTCACGGTGACGCGTTTGATAAGGGGCATTACATCGCGCACACCGGGGTCATCAAGGCACACGAGCGCTGATCCGTAGAACGGAACTTTGTTGGCAAACTCGGTGAATGCCCCCTTGATATCATCAAGATCGCTGTAAATGTCAAGGTGATCCGCCTCGATGTTTGTTACGACAGCGATGGTCGGCAGAAGCTGAAGGAACGACCGATCATATTCGTCGGCTTCCAGGACGATCCAGTCACCGCTTCCCAGCCGCGCATTCGATCCTCCAAGGCCGGTCAGGCGTCCACCAACGATCACCGTGGGGTCCATGGCCGCCTTCATCATCACCAGTCCACACATGGAGGTGGTGGTGGTTTTGCCATGGGTGCCGGCAATGGCAAGCGTGTATTTGAGTCGGGAAACCTCCGAGAGCATCTCTGCCCGGCGGATCACCGGAATCTTACGCTCCAGCGCAGCCAGTGTCTCGGGATTCTCCGTCGGCTTTACGGCCGACGAGTACACCACCACCTCGGCCCCCATAATATTCTCGGCCGAATGACCGATGAAGATCCTTGCTCCCTTCGACGTCAGATGCTCCGTGGTCGCACTCCCGCTCAGATCCGATCCGCTAACGGTGAAGCCCTGCGTAAGCAGGATCTCGGCAATGCCGCTCATGCCGGAACCGCCAATGCCAACGAAGTGAATGTGCTGAACGGAGGAGAAAGTCATGGAAGAAATTACGGAGTTACGGGGTACGGGGTACGG
>CAYMTW010000061.1:0-10071 GCA_964393485.1 uncultured Melioribacter sp.
TCGATGAGGATGATCTCACCAGTGTCATCAACGCCGAACTCGAACTTCGTGTCGGCCAGGATAAGCCCCTTGCCGGCAACATCTTCTGCAGCGGCGTTGTAGAGTGCTATGCTCACATCGCGCACACGCTCGGCAACGTCCTGACCCAGTATCTCGGCTGACCGTTCAAAGGAGATGTTCTCGTCGTGACCTTCTTCGGCCTTGGTGGCTGGAGTGAAGATGGGGGATTCGAGCCGCGATGATTCGCTATACCCCGCCGGCAAATGAATCCCGCAGACCGTCTGCGAAGACTGGTATTCCTTCCAGCCCGATCCGGCAAGGTAGCCACGCACAACGCATTCAACGGGAAGGGGGCGAGTCTTACGCACGATGATCGAACGTCCGGCAAGCATGACGCGCTCGGCATCCGTCAGACCCGGCAGGGTTGAAACATCGGTGCTAAGCAGGTGATTCGGAATCACGTGACCAAGCTGTTCAAACCAGTAGAGGGAGATCGACGTTAGCAAAGCCCCTTTATCAGGGATGCCCTCGGTCATCACCACATCAAACGCTGAAATACGATCGGTAGCAACCATCAAGAGACGATCGCCCAAGTCATACACATCCCGCACCTTGCCGCGTCGGAACAGCGGATAGGCTGTAAGTGATGTTGTTTGCACCGTTGACATTACACTCCGCCCTTTGCGCGTTGGATGAGGGAAACACCCAGCATGATCAGTGCCAGAGAGCCAACAAGCATCAGCAGCGTGTTGCGCGCACCTACGGAATCAGCGCGACGCATGAACCGTGGCGTCAGGTGTACCATCGTCAGCGCTACAAGCATCAGCGTGCCGTGCTCAAGACGATGACGCAGGCCGTCTCCCCAATCATCCCATCGCATTACCAGCTGCAACAGACCAACCGTCACCTGCAACGTCAGAACAATCGAATACACACGAATGATCCACACTCCGATGCCCGTGATGGCCTGCTTGCGCAGCATGGCAACAAGCGCCACGACGACTGACAGGACGGACAGGAGATAGATGCCATGATGCATCTTGGTATGGAGCGTAAACAGCGTTTCCATGGGGCTGACCGGTTGATGAATGGAATGCGAAAATACATGCTTCTGGAATGCACGGCGCGTCTTGTTGTCTGCCGTAACAATCGTCACATCTACGAAACATGGGTCACGATTATATAATTCAGACTTAACTATTACAGGAAACGCCACCCGATATGTTCGCGCTACGAACCGACTACTGGGAGTCGTTCGGTTTTTCGCAAACGTTTTACAGGGGAATCTAATGCGAGCGTGGTACCTGGTTGCGTCGTCGGCAGCCACATTTGGACGGTTAGTTTTTGGGGCTCTTCTGCTCTGCTCCCTCACGGTTGCAGCGGTGGCGCAGTCTCAGCAGGTAAGTGGTATGGTTCGCGACAAGGACGGTTTGGCGCTGCGTGGCGTGGTCGTTCGTGTCAAGGGAACGAAGTACGGAGCATATACGAGTGCTGATGGTTCGTTTCGCATCGGTATCGAGGGACAGGCTGACTCTGTGAGCTTTACACTCGTTGGATACAGACAGGTAACGGTGTCGATACCTGATCAGGGCGATCTGTCTATCACGATGGAATCTCAGGCAGTAAGTGGGCGGGAGGTTGTTGTAACAGCTCTCGGAATTGAGAAGGATACTCGCAGTCTTGGATATGCCACGCAGTCGATTGACAACAGTCAGATCACCGTTGCGCGTGAGTCAAACGTTGTCAATCAACTCGCTGGTAAGGTTGCGGGTGTCACCGTCATAGGTTCACCCTCAGGGGTCGGCGGTTCTGCGCGTGTTTCCATTCGCGGTGAGCGCTCATTGAACATCGGCAACAACCAGCCGCTGTATGTGGTGGATGGTGTGCCGATCTCCAACCAGCAAGTTGGATCGGCTGGCCGCTCATTCCTGGAAGCCGACTACGGCAACGGGGCAGCATACATCAATCCCGATGACATAGAAACGATGAATGTGCTGAAGGGACCGAGTGCAACGGCTCTTTACGGATCGCGTGCCAACAACGGTGTGATTCTCATCACAACCCGCAACGGTAAGGGCACACAGGGTATTGGTGTGAGTGTCAACAGTAACGTCACCTTCGAATCGGCTCTGCGCCTGCCAGAATACCAGAATGTGTACGGTCAGGGCCTCAATGGCCAGTTCGAGTACAAAGACGGCAACGGCGGTGGTCTCAACGATGGTGTTGATGAAAGTTGGGGTCCAAGGTATGATCCAAATCTCAAGATTCGTCAGTTCAATTCGCCGCGGACACTTAATGGACAGCCGATTGATTTTCGGGGTGGTGATCTAAGCGCACCAGCTGGGTCGGAGATCGTTCCAACCCCATGGGTTGCGGCACCTGATAACGTTGCAAACTTCTTTGAAACGGGTCGTACCATAACGAACAATGTTGCTGTGTCGGGCTCAAATGCAAATGGAGATTTTCGACTTTCTCTGACAAATCTCGATCAGACTGGCATCGTGCCGAACACAGATCTGCAGCGGAACACTTTCGCATTTGCCGGGGGCTATCAGCTGAGTAAGCAGCTTTCGGCAAGAGCCGTCGTGAACTACGTCAAGACTAGCAGTGGAAATCGGCCTAATCTTTCGTACGGTACCGAGAACATCATGTACCTCTTCTCGTGCTGGCTTGGACGTCAGGTGAATCTCGAAGACAGTAGGGACTATTGGCAGCGAAACCGTGAGGGCTTGTCACAGTTTGGCTTTAACTACAACTATCACGACAATCCTTACTTCAACCTCTTCGAGAACACCAACGGCATGGATCAAGACCGTGTCTTTGGAAATGCGCTTCTCAAGTATGACATCAATGAGAACATCAACGTACAACTACGAACAGGGTTGGACTACAGCAATGAAGGACGCGACCGTCGGCGCGCCTTCAGCACCCAACGCTTCAAGTTTGGCACGTACCGTAATGAAGCTATCAAATTCACGGAGTTGAATACGGACCTTCTCGTGAATGCGAACATCCCTCTGAACGACGACATGTCTCTTCGTGTCACAGCAGGTGCTAACAGCATGGATCAGCGGAATAGCAACCTGGAGATTACTGCTCCTCAGCTTCTCATTCCAGACGTGTATAACCTGAGCAACACTAAGGTTGAACTGCAGCAATCACAATTCCGCTCGAAGAAGATGATCAATTCGGTGTACGGCAATGCTTCGTACTCCTTTAAAAACATGTTGTTCGCTGAATTCACAGCACGGAATGACTGGTCTTCTACTCTTCCATCGCAGAATAACTCGTACTTCTATCCATCCGCAAATGTCAGCGCGATCATTTCCGACATGGTGAGCTTGCCGGAGTTCATCAACTTTGCGAAGGTACGCGTAGGTGCTGCTCAGGTCGGTAATGACACTGATCCGTATCAGCTTCAGGCCGTGTTCCTTGCGCAAAACCCGTATGGTGATGCTAGGACTTTCGCTCAGTCAAGTCGTCTTGCAAACGCCGACCTCAAGCCGGAGATTTCCACTTCGCTTGAGGCCGGAATCAATCTCCAGTTTCTTGATAGCCGTGTTGGACTTGACGTGACGTTCTACGACGTCACATCGAAAAACCAGATCCTCCCCATCCCATTGACCACGGCAACCGGGTACTCTGAGAAAGTCATCAATGCCGGTGAGATCCGTAACTACGGAGTTGAGATCATGGCAAACGCTATCCCGATCAAGACGGATGATTTCCGTTGGGATCTGAATGTGAATGCTTCGAGAAACCTCTCTGAGGTGGTTTCCCTTGCCGCTGGCATTAAGAGCTACGTAATGGCGGCAAAGAACAACGTGTTTATAGAGGCGCGAGTAGGTGAGCGCATGGGCGCGATGTACGGCATTGGCTACCAGCGTGTATCGGACCCGAACAGCCCCTTCTTTGGCCGTGTGATCAACAACGTGCGCTCTGAGATCGTCAAAGATGCCAATGGTAACGCGATCGATACGCTCTTCGTAGCCCGTCCGCGTGAAACATCGTCCCGTAAACTCCTTGGTAACTACAATCCAGACTGGCTATTCGGCATCAACAATAACTTTACTGTGGGTCGGTTCACCTTTGGCTTTTTGCTTGACATCCGAGTAGGCGGCCAGGTCTATTCGCACACGCAGACGGTAGGACGCGAAGGGGGTCAGATTATCGAGACACTCGAAGGTCGTGCTGATGGGTATGACCTCACAAAGGATGGAAATGGTGTGTATGCTCCGGGTGTTGTCGAAGTCTATCGCGACAAGACGACGGGTGCAAAAACATACACCAAGGGGAGCAACACGGACTTCGTTGGATACGAAGAGAATACAGATGCCAACGGCATGAGCAAGCTGACGGCGCGCGAGTGGCACACAGCCATCACGAATGGCCGACGAATAGTCGAGCCAAGCATCTTCGATGCATCTTTTGTGAAGCTTCGTGAACTGCGTGTCGGGTACTCATTCCCGAACTCGATGTGGGCAGATATGGGATGGTCACTTCGTAACGTCACGGTCACGTTGGTAGGCCGTAATCTCTGGCTTCAGACCGAGGTTCCGCATATCGATCCGGAAACGATGGGTTTCAACGGCGGTCAGGCTATTCCTGGTATCGAGGCGATGCAGATTCCGACAGCGCGCAGTTACGGTATCAATGTCAGTCTTTCTCTCTAATTCACAGCAACTACCACTGGTGGAACAACAATGAAAACGCTAAAAGTCATCGCGACGATTCTCACCGCTGTGCTGTTGGGCTGCACCTCGGACTTCGACGTCACAAACACAAACCCCAACGCACCAACAGCCGTAACGCCAGGGCTGCTACTTACGAACATT
Source organism: uncultured Melioribacter sp. (assembly GCA_964393485.1). Lineage (GTDB taxonomy): Bacteria > Bacteroidota > Ignavibacteria > Kapaibacteriales > Kapaibacteriaceae > UBA10438. The sequence continues at coordinate 4,836 of CAYMTW010000061.1, forward strand.
ATCCGCACCCCTGTCAATTCGATGATGGACCATGCCTGGTCGTATGGAAACATTGTGATCCAGCACAACGCAAAGCGACAGTTCGTAAATGAAGACCGATATCTCTGGGGAGATGTCAGCGGACCATGGGACGCCTGCTATTCCACGCTGCGGGATGTTCGAAACATGATGGACGCGGCTGAGAAGTTGGGTCAGAAGAACTACGTCGGGATTGGCCTGGTAATGCGCTCATGGATAATGCTTCAGCTTACTGACCTTTATGGAGACGTTCCTTTCACCCAGGCTACCAAGGCAGCCGACGGTGTGGTGCTTCCTGTATATGATCGTCAAGAAGCCATCTACACTCAGCTTCTTGCGGATTTGAAGTCTGCCAATGATATCATTGGGACCACAACGGAAACCATTGAAGGAGACATTCTCTTCGGGGGAAGTTCACTAAAGTGGAAGAAATTTGCGAATTCACTCCGTGTGCGCATGCTTTTGCGAATCTCCGGAAAGAAGAACGTCGCAGCGGATCTCAATGCCATTATTTCAAATCAGGCTGCTAATCCAATCTTTGGCAGCACTGCGGACAATGCATCACTCACGTATCTCTCAGCATTTCCGAATCAGTTTCCGCTTGCAATTGCTCGTGTTGGCTCATTCCGCGAATTCACGCTGTCAAAGACTCTCGCCGACACCCTGTTGAATCTGAAAGATCCACGTATCGAGGTCTACGGACGTCCGACCGAGGAGAGTGCATCGACAACTACGCCCGCGTATGCCGGACTACCTAATGGCCTGAGTGATGTCGATGCCCTGAACTTCGGAAATAGTGGCCGTGGTATCTCCTACGTTGGTACCCTTTGGTTTGAGGATGCAAGCACGCCTCGGGGAATCAAGGTCGCAAAAGGCGTACTCATGACATTCGCTGAACTTCAGTTCAATCTTGCGGAAGCAGCAGAGCGAGGTCTTGTTTCTGGTTCTGCTAAGGACTATTACGAAGCTGGAGTGAAGGCAGCATTCGAACATGTTGATACAAAGATGCCCGATGGCTATTTGCTGCAGCCATCGGTTGATTTCGGTGTAGGCGACAAGCTTGTAAAGATCGCCACACAGAAGTGGATATCGCTGTACTTCAACGGCATGGAGGCATGGGCTGACTGGCGTCGGTCGGGCCTGCCCGTGCTGCAACCGGGCCCATCAAATCTTAATGGCAACCGTATCCCTTCGAGGTTCGCCTATCCACTCTCTGAGCAGGCGCTCAATTCCGCAAATCGTGCGGATGCCGTCAGCAAGCAGGGGGCTGATGATATCAATACCAAGCTGTGGTGGGACGCTCAATGAAATCGCTCAAGATGTTGCTGGTGATGCTGGTTGTGGTGTGTCAGTATTCACCAGCACAAATGACAGAGGCCCTTCGCACGGGCAAGGGCCTCGTCACAACGGGGATCAGGCAGCCCGATCCGGCTAAGCCGATTCACCGTATTGCTATGGGCTCCTGCGGATACCAGGATCTGCCGCAGCCGATCCTTCGCATTGCTGCCGATTGGAATCCAGATGTGTTTCTCTTTCTCGGAGATAACATCTATGGTGACACAGAGAACATGGATACTCTGCGGGCGAAGTACAACCGCCTTGGTAGCAAACCCGAATTCAAGCGTCTTGCTGAACGGTCAGCCATTCTGGCAGTGTGGGATGACCATGACTACGGTGTCAACGATGGTGGTGAAGAATATCCCAAGAAGGTGGAATCAAAGGAGATATTCCTTCAATTCTGGAACGAACCGGCTGCGTCGGTACGTCGTCAACATCCTGGTATCTATCATAGCAGCGTGTGTGGTCCGGTGGGCAAGCGAACTCAGTTCATTATGCTGGATAATCGGACGTTCCGCACGCCGGTTGTGGCCGGCATTCCGGGCAAGGATATTAACGACTATGTCGTTGATACCAATCGCAGTGCTCGGATGCTTGGGGAAGACCAGTGGAAATGGCTTGAAGATGAACTCAAGAAGCCAGCCGAAGTTCGGATCATCATGACCTCGACACAGTTTGTATCCGAGTTCAATGGCTATGAGCTGTGGGCATTGAAGCCTTTCGAAAAGCAAAGGATGATCGATCTCATATCACGCACGAAAGCCAACGGTGTGGTCTTTGTGTCTGGCGATGTGCATTTCGGAGAGCTTTCAATGCAGAAGCCAGACAACACGTACCCGTTGTACGACCTCACGGCGAGCGGAATCACGTCCACAGACTTCCCTCAACCAAACAGGTATCGTCTTGCCAAGGAGATTCACGAAAACCACTTCGGGGCCATCACCATTAACTGGGAGAGCGCCGATCCGTCGATCACGTTCGAAATCTACAATGTCGTCAAGGACGCAGTGTACTCGAAATCCATCAACCTTTCCGAGTTAACGTTTACATCAAAGCGATGAGGCAGATCAAGCTCGTAGTGTTTGACTTGGCAGGCACCACTATCGTCGATAGTGGTGACGTGTCGTCAGTTCTGTGCCATGCCTTCGAGAAGCATGGGCAGATCACTACGCACGAAAGAGCAACTGCGGTAATGGGCATCTCAAAGAAAACAGCAATCGAGATGCTTCTTATCGAGCATGGACAACCTTTGCAAGCGATAGAGATGCAGAGTCTCATCGACGATATCCACAGGACGTTCATTAGCTCAATGATCGAACACTATACGTCCGTATCTCCCGCAACGGTGATACCGGGGATCGAGGAAGTTATATCGGAGATCTATGCCTCGGGTAGATACATATACTTCGATACCGGATTCGATCGTGAGATAGCCACACGAATCATTGAGCTCGTCGGTTGGAAGGGCAGAGAGTGGTACCGCGGAGTGGTGTGTTCAGATGATGTGGATCATGGAAGACCATATCCGGACATGATCTACGAGGTTATGAGGCGCTGCGCGGTTCGTTATCCAGACTGCGTTGCAAAGGTTGGGGACACTCCCTCCGATATGAAGCAAGGGGAAGCCGCGGGCTGTGGTGTGATCATCGGGGTAACCTACGGGACACATCCCGAGACCCCACTGAGATTGGCCGGTGCGACTTCCATTGCCCACGAACCAAGTGAGATTCTCCAGCATCTCGGCGTAACTGGGGGCTGATAATGCATGAAGTGCTTGTTGTTGGAAGCGGGATCGTGGGATTGGCTCATGCACTTTCGGCTGCAAGGAGGGGAAAGAGTGTTGTCGTTATTGAACGAAACATGAGACCTGTGGGGGCCAGCATCCGCAACTTCGGGCTCATTTGGCCGATAGGACAACCGCTTGGAAGGCGATTCGACAGGGCACTTCGCTCACGGTCAATCTGGACCGAGTTGGCAGAACAGACAGAAATGTTTTTTGCGCAGAAGGGCAGTCTTCACGTCGTGCATCAGGAAGTTGAATACCGAGTGATCGAGGAATTCGTCGAACTCTGCTCAAGTGCGCACCTTGATGTTCGGCTGTTGTCGGCCGATGAGACAATCGCCAAAGCGCAGTCCGTTCGACGTGAAGGGCTTCTTGGCAGCATGTGGAGCCCCTTCGAAGTGAATGTTGATCCCCGACAGGCGATTCCGAGGATTGCTGACTATCTGGCCTCTGCTTACAACGTTGAGTTCCGATTCGGCGTCAACGCTGTGGCGATTGAGGATGGCGTTCTGTTCTGTGCCGACCAGATCGTTGAGTTTGAGCAGGCCTATATATGCTCTGGCCAGGACTTTGAGATACTCCTTCCAGGTGTTCGGCAGGAAAGCGAGCTGCTACGCGTTAAGCTTCAGATGATGCGTTCGTCGGCACTTCCCATGGATTGGGAACTTGGTCCGGCTCTTTGTGCTGGCCTTACGCTGCTCCATTATGATGCCTTTTCGGAACTCGAGAGTCTGCCGGCTCTCAAGGATAGGGTTGCCAATGAGCGACCGGAATACCTGTCAAATGGAATTCATGTGTTACTGTCGTTAAACTCAGCTCGGCAGCTAGTCATGGGCGACACACATGAATACGGTCATACGCTCGACCCATTTATGAGGACCGACTTGAACGATCTTGTGATGCAGGAAATTTCCCGCCTTGTAGATATGCCGCATATTACCATTGATGAGACATGGATCGGCATCTATGCAAAATGCGCTCATCGCTCTGAGTTCGTAAAGGCGGTTTCCGATCAGATTACTGTCGTCAATGGTCTTGGTGGCGCTGGAATGACCCTTTCATTCGGACTGGCTGAAGAGGTTGTTGGCGGAACCTATCAGGGAGTCTGATCATGAGTTTGGCATATGCTGTCGTCGAAATGATTTGTGCGATGTATCGAGATCGCGGCGCTGCACAGTATGATGGCGAAGCAACGACGCAGACGGAACATGCCATACAGTGTGCACTCCTTGCTCGGTCCGAGGGAGCCGAACCATGGTTGGTATGTGCAGCCCTCTTGCATGATATAGGGCACCTTTTGTCTTCTAACAGGCACCTTCGCACGCAAGTAGGCGTGATCGATCATGGCCGCTTAGGTGCGGAGTTTCTTTTATGTCTGGGCTTTCCGCCGGAGATTACCGAAACAGTGCGTCTGCACGCCGAAGCCAAACGGTATCTGTGCACGATGGCGCCAGAGTATACTGATGTTCTCTCAGATGCCAGCCGACAATCCCTCATCCTACAAGGGGGCCTGATGTCGGCCGAGGAGTGTGAGACATTTGCTGCGTGTGAGTGGGCGGACTCCGCAGTGCGCGTTCGAAGATGGGACGACCGCGCCAAGATCATTAACCTAGCCGGACTTCCTCCTTTTGAAGCGTTCAGCGACACTCTCGCAGAAGTTCAGAAATGCTGAAACGACCGGACCAGACGACTGCAACGGCGTGGCTCCTGGGCATCGCCTCCTTTGCTGTCTATGTGGGAATGTACTTCATCCGCAAACCAATCACAGCACTGGACTATCAGAGCGATGAGATCTCGGGAGTTAACCTCAAGGTGGCGGTCATCGTTGCCCAGATTCTTGGATACACTCTCTCGAAGTTCATCGGCATTCGAACGGTCAGCGCTACGACCGTTGAACGACGGTCTGTCATGATTGTCATACTGGCAGCCAGTGCAATGGGGTTTCTCCTGGTCTTTGCATTGAGCACTCCAGCTATCGGTCTGATCGCAATGTTTCTCAATGGAATGTCGCTTGGGCTGATCTGGGGATTGTTGTTTGCCTTTGTTGAGGGACGCAATGCCACAGACTTGATTGGAGTATTCCTGAGCACGAGCTTT
>CAYMTW010000062.1:0-9998 GCA_964393485.1 uncultured Melioribacter sp.
GCATCTGGCGGACGATCACTTCGATATGCTTGTCGTTGATCTTCACACCCTGCATACGGTACACTTCCTGGATTTCGTTCACCAGGTAGGCCTGTACTTCGTTGATACCCTTGATGTGCAGAATGTCGTGCGGGTTGATAGCACCTTCAGTCAGACGGTCTCCGGCGCGCACAAGGTCTCCCTCCTGCACAAGAACGTGACGTCCGATTGGCACCGAGTACTCGCGCTTGAGCAACCCGTCGAGGGATGTCGTGGCGATTACGCGTGAACCGCGCTTGGGCTTTTCGATTGAAATGATACCGTCGATCTCGGTAACGGCAGACGGGGCTTGCGGCGCACGTGCTTCGAAGAGTTCGGTAACACGTGGCAGACCGCCCGTGATGTCACGAAGACGTCCGAGGTCACGAGGCATCTTCACAAGCTTGGAGCCGATAGCTACGACGTCGCCGTCATCGACCACGATCTGTGCACGTGATGGGATGATGTACGACTGGATCAAAATGCCTTCGTCATCAACGATCTCGATCGCCGGGCTCTTCGTACGGTCACGCGAATCGATAACGATCTTCGTGGTATGACCCGTTTGCTCGTCAATGGCTTCCTTGAACGTCAGGTTCGGCACAAGATCACGGTAACGGACGCGACCGGCCTTTTCGGTGATGATCACCGAGTTGTACGGATCCCAGTCATACAGGATCTCGCCCTTCTTCACAGTCTGACCGTCCTTAACCTTGAGTTCGGCACCATAAACAACATCGTATTTCGTGACGACGCGGTTTGATCCCGGCTCAACGATGTTGATGACACCAGCGCGCGATACCACGACGTCGATATCCTCTGTCTCACCGGGGTAGTTCACGGTGCGGATAGCATCGAACTGTACGAGACCATCGAACTTCGCCAGCACAAGGCTCTGACTCATCGACAGCGATGCCGTACCACCAGTGTGGAACGTACGGAGCGTCAGCTGCGTACCTGGCTCACCGATTGACTGTGAGGCGATCGTACCGACGGCCTCACCGGTGTCAACCAACTGTCCGGTGGCCATGTTTCGACCGTAACAGCGGGCACACACACCGCGACGCGATTCGCACGTCAGAACGCTGCGGATCATGACTGCTTCGATTGGGCTGTGTTCGATGTTCTCGGATATCTCTTCGTCGATCGTCTGACCCTTCTTGCAGTACACCACGCCGGTGAGCGGATCGGCGACATCGACCAGCGACGTACGACCGATGATACGCTCCTTGAGCGGTTCCTTAACGTCTTCCCCGTCTTTCAGCGCACGCATTTCTACGCCACGGATCGTACCGCAGTCATCTTCGGAGATCACCACATCCTGTGCAACGTCATGCAGACGGCGAGTAAGGTAACCGGCGTCGGCAGTCTTGAGAGCCGTATCGGCAAGACCCTTACGGGCACCGTGCGTCGAGATGAAGTACTCAAGAATGGTCAGACCTTCCTTGAAGTTCGAGATGATCGGATTTTCGATCAGCTCGGCTGAGGATGCGGCAGCCGTCTTCTGCGGCTTGGCCATCAGACCGCGCATACCAGCAAGCTGGCGGATCTGCTCCTTGGAGCCCCGTGCCTGCGAGTCAAGCATCATGAAGAAGGTGTTGAAACCGTCCAAGTTGGAGGCCAGCTCGTTGTAAAGCTTATCAGCTACGCGGTTGGTTGCGGTCGACCAGGTGTCGATGATCTTATTGTAGCGCTCACCTTCGGTGATCACACCCGAGTGGTAGTAGTCTTCGATCTTATCGACTTCCTTCTGAGCACGGTCGATGATGTTCGTCTTTTCAGCAGGCACCACCACATCAGCGATCGACACCGACAGACCACCACGCGTAGCAGTCAGGAAGCCTGTTTCCTTGAGCTTGTCAAGGAACTCAACTGTCTTGGCCAGGCCTGCCTTGCGGAAACAGTCAGCAATGACCTGACGCAGACGCTTCTTGCCAAGCATTTCGTTCATGTATCCGATCTCGACCGGTACGATCTTGTTAAAGATCACACGTCCAGCGGTGGTCTCTAACAGCTTGCCGTTGAGGCGCACCTTGATCTTGGCGTGCATGGCAATACGCCCGGAGTTGTAAGCGATGACCACTTCTTCTTCACCGGAGAAGATCTTGCCTTCGCCCTTGACGCCGTTGCGGGCCTTTGTAAGGTAGTACACGCCCAGAACCATGTCCTGCGACGGCACGGCGATCGGCTCGCCGTTCTGGGTGTGCATGATGTTGTGCGCTGAAAGGATCAGCAGCAGGGCCTCGAGCTGAGCTTCGTGACTGAGCGGCACGTGTACGGCCATCTGGTCACCGTCGAAGTCAGCATTAAAGGCAGTCGTCACCAGCGGGTGAAGCTGAATGGCCTTACCCTCGATGAGCTTCGGCTGGAAGGCCTGAATACCCAGACGGTGTAGCGTCGGGGCGCGGTTCAGGAGCACTGGATGACCGTCGATCACCGTGTCGAGAATGTCCCACACCTCTGTTGTCTTCTTTTCGACCTGCTTCTTCGCGCTCTTGACCGTCTTGCAGTGTCCGCGCTCGATGAGCTTGCGAATGATAAGGGGCTTGAACAGCTCAACGGCCATGTCCTTTGGAAGACCGCATTCGTAGAGCTTGAGCTCTGGACCCACGACGATAACCGAACGGCCCGAGTAATCGACCCGCTTACCAAGTAGGTTCTGGCGGAAACGTCCGGTCTTGCCCTTGAGCGTATCGGCAAGTGACTTCAGAGCACGCTGTGACTCACTGCGAACGGCACGACGGGAGTTGTCGAAGAGGGCATCAACCGATTCCTGCAGCATTCGCTTTTCGTTGCGAAGGATCACCTCAGGTGCCTTGATGTCGATCAGGCGCTTGAGACGGTTGTTGCGGATGATCACTCGACGATAGAGGTCGTTCAAGTCGGACGTGGCAAACCGGCCCCCTTCGAGCGGAACCAGCGGGCGCAGATCCGGTGGGATGACCGGGATGATGTCCAGGACCATCCACTCGGGACGGTTTGGCTCCTTGATCTCGGCTGTCCGGAACGCATCAAGGATCCGCAGACGCTTGAGGACATCGGCCTTCTTGGCCTGTGACATATCCTCACGCGCTGTTTCACGGAGCTTGAAGTAATCTTCATCGGCATCGACACGACGAAGCAGTTCCTTGACGGCCTCGCCACCAATCAACGCGATGAACTTGCGCGGATCTTCATCGTCCATGTTGCGTTCTTCTGGACGCAGGTTGGCCAGCACCTCAAGGTACTGCTCTTCTGTCAGAAGATCCTTCTTCTGAAGACCCGTTGAACCTGGCTGGACAACGACATATGATTCGTAATACACGATGCGCTCGACGTCCTTCGTAGGCATGCCGATGACACCGGAGATCTTGCTCGGAAGCGAGCGCAGGAACCAGATATGGACCACCGGCACGGCCAGCATGATGTGCCCCATACGTTCGCGTCGTACGCTCTTCTGCGTCACCTCAACGCCGCAACGATCGCACACGATACCCTTGTAGCGGATGCGCTTGTACTTTCCGCAGGCACACTCCCAGTCGCGGATCGGACCAAAGATCTTTTCACAGAAAAGACCATCCTTTTCCGGACGGAATGAGCGGTAGTTGATCGTCTCCGGCTTGGTGACTTCACCGTGAGACCGATTTAGAATGTCATCCGGCGATGAAATGCGAATGGTGATCGAACCATAGCCGCGTTTCGGGATGTTTTGGAATTGCATCGTAACTCCGAGCGAAAATTCCGTGATTTCAAAAGTTAGAAGAGAACCCGAACGTCATGCTCAATCGAGCTTGACATCCAGACAGAGACCCTGCAGCTCGCGGATGAGAACGTTGAACGACTCCGGAATTCCCGGCGTCGGCAGGTTCTCGCCCTTGACCAGCGTCTCATACATCTTGGCACGACCCTGCACGTCGTCTGACTTCAGCGTCAGCATTTCCTGCAGAGTATGCGCTGCACCGTAGGCCTCAAGCGCCCACACTTCCATTTCCCCGAGACGCTGACCGCCGAATTGGGCCTTACCGCCAAGGGGCTGCTGGGTAATCAGAGAGTATGGTCCGATCGAGCGTGCGTGGATCTTGTCTTCGACAAGGTGGGAGAGCTTCATCATGTAAATGATACCCACGGTAACCTCGTTCTCAAACGGTTCGCCGGAGCGTCCGTCATACAGAACTGTCTTGCCAGTCCGTGGCAGGCCTGCCTTCGCAAGGTAGTCTCCGACCTGGTCCCACGAAGCCCCGTCGAAGATCGGCGTCGCAAAGTGAACGCCAAGCTCACGTCCAGCCCAACCAAGAGCGGTCTCATACAGCTGACCCAGGTTCATACGTGAAGGTACGCCAAGCGGGTTCAGGACAATGTCCACTGGACGTCCGTTCGGAAGGAACGGCATATCCTCAAGCGGGACAATCTTTGAGACGATACCCTTGTTACCGTGGCGTCCGGCCATCTTGTCACCAACCTGAAGCTTGCGCTTCTTGGCAACGTACACCTTGGCCATTTGCTGAATACCAGGTTGGAGCTCATCACCAGCAGCGATCTTATTGCGCTCGATGCGGGCATCAAGGATGAGATCATTACGGCGACTTTCAAAATTTTCCAACAGACGACGGACCAGCTTCATGGTCTTCTTATCGGCCACCCAATCCTGGTCCATGCGAGCATTTGACGGCAGGAATGTACCGGCCTCAAACTTTGCCAGCATGTCTTTGGCCACGAACTTGGCGCCGCTACGGAAGATCACAGTGTCATTTGTCGACCGAACACCGAGCGATGTTTCACCGTCAAGAATTTGACCGAGACGCTCGATACAGTCGATGTCAAGGGCACGAAGTGCCTGGTGTTCGCGCTTGGTGATCAGATCCTGGCGCTTCTTTTCCTCAAGTCGGAACTCGCTGTCGCTCGTGAGCACACGACGGGCAAAAAGCTTCGTGTTGATGACCGTTCCCTTGAGTCCCGGAGGCGCCTTCAGTGACACATCCTTGACATCGCCGGCCTTGTCACCGAAGATCGCACGCAGCAGCTTTTCTTCCGGTGTAGGATCGGTCTCGCCCTTCGGAGTGATCTTTCCGATCAGGATGTCGCCTTCACGGATCTTCGCTCCGATGCGGACAATACCGCGCTCGTCGAGGTCCTTTGTGGCTTCTTCGCTGACGTTCGGGATTTCGCGCGTGAACTCTTCTTCGCCACGCTTAGTGTCGCGAACCTGAAGGGTGTATTCTTCGATGTGAATTGAGGTGAAGACGTCTTCAGCGACCATGCGCTCACTGAGAACAATGGCGTCTTCGAAGTTGTACCCCCGCCATGGCATGAAGGCAACCATTACGTTGCGGCCGAGAGCCAGTTCTCCCTTGTCGGTTGAAGCGCCGTCAATGATCGGCTGACCCTTAACAACGCGCTGTCCGACAGCGACGATCGGCTTCTGGTTGATGCTTGTGTCCTGATTCGTCCGGTAGAACTTCTGCAGTTCATAGGTGACCGTGCGATCACCGTCAAACGAGATCAGGCGTTCATCGGCGTTACGCTTGTCGTCATAGACAATGCGAACAAAGTCGGCGCATACGTAATCAACCACACCGTCGTCTTCTGCAAGCACAAGGGCGCGCGAATCGCGAGCCACCCGTGCTTCCATCCCAGTACCAACGATCGGGGCTTCCGGACGCAGCAGCGGCACGCCCTGGCGTTGCATGTTCGAGCCCATGAGTGCGCGGTTCGCATCATCGTGCTCGAGGAACGGAATGAGCGAAGCAGCCGGCGATGTGATCTGGTCGGTACTCACTTCCATATACTGGACTTCTGACGGAGCGACCACTTTGTAGTCACCGCTCAGACGAGCCTTGACGGTCTCACCCAGGATACGCCCCTTCTCATCCGTAGCCGTAGAAGCCGGGATGATGATCTGTCCTTCTTCCTTATCGGCCGGCAGAAACTCGAACTCTTCCGTAACCACGCCGTTGACAACCTTGCGGTACGGTGTTTCGATGAATCCAAACTTGTTCACGCGGGCATGAATGGCCAGCGATGAGATGAGACCGATGTTTGGACCTTCCGGAGTTTCGATCGGACACAGACGACCATAGTGCGTATAGTGAACGTCACGAACCTCAAAGCCGGCGCGCTCACGCGTCAGACCACCGGGACCAAGAGCCGAGGTGCGGCGCTTGTGGGTGATCTCCGACAGCGGGTTGGTCTGGTCCATGAACTGCGATAGCTGATTCGTACCGAAGAACTGGTTGATAACGCTCGTGATCGTACGGGCATTGACTAGTTCGCTTGGCGTGACGTTCTCGCTGTCACGAACCGACAGACGTTCCTTGATGGTGCGCGCCATACGGGTCAAACCAAGGTTGAAAGTCGATTCGAGCTGCTCGCCGACGGTGCGGACGCGACGGTTGGCAAGGTGATCGATATCATCGACAGGCATCTTGGCATCGCGAACATCGATAAGATACTTTACGATCGAAACGATATCATCAACCGTCAGCGTGGTTACATCCAACGGCACCAGCATGCCGAGCTTTTCGTTGATCCGATAGCGGCCTACGACGCCCAGGTCGTAACGCTTCGCATTGAAGAAAAGTTTTTCGAGCAGGCCCCATGCGGTATCGAGATCCGGCGGATCTGACGAACGCAGCTGACGATAGATCGTCTCAAGGGCATCCTCACGCGTACGGGCGGTGTCCTTGGCAAGAGTCTTGGCGATGATCGGCTCATCGTTCGGGTTTTCGTACTTGTAGACGCGGATCGATTCGACATCCGAAGCCCGAAGTGTTTCCATGAGGGCCTCGTCCATCACGAGGTCGCGCTGTGCGATGATCTCACCCGTGCTCATATCGACAGCATCCGCTGCGATACGACGTCCGAGATGATCGTCTGTAAGCTTCTTCACCGGAACATCATGGGTCAGGTCAAAGAGGTTCAGCAGATCTTCATCACTGGAGTACCCCAGAGCACGAAGCAATGTGGTCACCGGAAACTTCTTTTTGCGGTCGATGTAGGCATACATCACGTCATGGATATCCGTGGTGAACTCCACCCACGAACCCTTGAACGGGATAATGCGTGCAGAGAAGATCTTGGTACCATTCGGGTGGATAGCCTCGTCGAAGAAGCACCCCGGCGAGCGGTGCAGCTGAGCGACGATCACACGCTCTGCACCGTTAATGATGAACGTGCCGCGCGGCGTCATGGCAGGGATCTGACCGAGATACACCTCCTGATCGATCGCCTCGATGTAGTCTTCCGAGGTTCTATCGGCCTTTGATGAGAGACGCAGCTTTGCTTTGAGCGTCTTGGCGTACGTGAGCTCGCGCTCGCGGCATTCTTCTTCCGTGTACTTCGGCTTTTCGATCAGGTACTCGAGAAAGCTCAGCTCATATACGCCTGAGTTATCCTCGATCGGAAAGTTGCTTTCAAATGCACGCTGCAGACCCAAGAGTCGACGCTCGGCGGCGGCGGCATCTTCCTGCAAAAAATCCTGATACGAATCGATCTGGATCCCGAGAAGATCTGGGTACGTCGATTCGGACTCGATTTTCCCGAACGAGACGCGCTGGCGTACACGCTGCAGGGGAAGCTGGTACAACGCTGTTTCTGTGCTGAGACCATTCATGGAGAAAGCTCCTGACGGCTTGTAAAAGGTACTGTTTCGTTCTGATGATCGAAATGTCAACCGTCAATTGACTTGTTTCGACTGTCAGAACGCCCCCGAGCAGGGGGCTTGTGTTTTTACGACAACGCCCGAGACGGCATTTCTGCCGCCCCGGGGCTGCCAAACTGCTTCGTATGATTACTTGAGGGTAACCTTCGCGCCGGCTTCTTCGAGCTTCTTCTTGAGAGCATCGGCATCGGCCTTGCTGACGGCTTCCTTGACGATCTTCGGGGCGCCTTCGACAAGATCCTTTGCTTCCTTCAGACCAAGACCCGTGACTTCGCGAACGACCTTGATGACGTTGAGCTTCTGGGCTCCACCGTCGGTGAGTTCGACGTCGAATTCGGTCTTCTCTTCGGCTGCAGCAGCTGGTGCGGCACCTGCTGCTGCGCCGGCTACCATCACAGGAGCGGCAGCGGAAACACCAAACTTCTCTTCAAGGGCCTTCTTGAGATCAGCTGCCTCAACGAGGGTGAGGTTTCCGATCTTTTCAACGAGTTCTTCTACGATTGCTGACATTGGATATTCTCCAAAATTGGGTGGTAAATGTTCGTTTTTCGTCAGGACGGTGATCAGCACGCGTCGCGCTGTTCACACACAGACCGCCTTAGGCAGCCTTCTTCTTGCCGACCTCTTCGATGATCGAAGCCACGTCACGCATGAGGGCATTCAGGCTGCCAACGATACCGGAGATCGGTGCGTTGATGCTGCCCAGCATGGCGGCAATGAGGTCTTCGCGCGTCGGAAGCTCAGAGACCTGCTTCAGCTGCGTTGCGTCGAAGTACATGCCTTCGACCACCGCAACCTTGAGACGGGGCTTTTCAAGCTTCTCGAAGTACTGGCGGATCACCTTGGCAGGCGCAACAGGGTCGCTACCACCAAGGATCATCGCCGTCTGTCCGGCTAGCTTCTTGTCTTCGATCTCGTAGCCACCAACTTCGGCCAGTGCGCGCAACAACAGAGTGTTCTTGGCAACCCTCATTGTTACGCCCTTGGCGCGCAGATCCTTGCGGAACGCTTGGTCCTGCGCAACGGTCATGCCGGTGAAATCCACGAAATACAGACTCGACGCATTGCGGATGTGTTCCGCGAGCTCGGCGACGACTGCCTGCTTTTGTTCTTTCGTGATCATAATGTTGTTTATTGTTTGTTTCGCCGATACGTCAACCCGTCACTGACAGGGTTAGAAGCGTGACGCACCGGCTGTGGCGTAATAGTTTCGGATTTTACTGATCGGCACCAACCGACTTCGCGTCAACGCGAACGGCAGGCCCCATCGTGGAGCTGAACGTGATGCTCTTGACGTACTTACCCTTGGAAGAAGCGGGCTTAGCACGGACAACCGTTCCAACGAAGGACTGGAGGTTTTCCACCAGCTTTTCTGTCGAGAACGAGCATTTGCCGACTGCGGCGTGGATGTTACCAGCCTTATCGACGCGGAACTCGATCTTTCCGGCCTTGACTTCACTCACGGCCTTGGCTACGTCAAACGTAACCGTACCGCTCTTCGGGTTCGGCATCAGACCGCGAGGTCCGAGCACGCGACCGAGCTTTCCAACTTCGCCCATCACGTCCGGTGTGGCAATGATGATGTCGATGTCAGCCCAGCCCCCTTGCAGCTTCTCGATGTAGTCCGAGAAACCTGCATAGTCTGCGCCAGCATCAAGAGCTTCCTTGTCCTTTGGTCCCTTGGCGATAACCAGCACGCGCACCGTCTTGCCAGTTCCGTGCGGAAGTGCAACCGTGCCGCGAACAAGCTGATCGGCCTTACGGGGGTCAACCCCCAGATTCATGGATACGTCGAAAGACTCGTCAAACTTAGCCGTGGCATTCTTTTTCACGAGCTCGACGGCCTTGGAGATGTCATAGGACTGCGTACCGTCAAAAGACGAGGCAGCCTTCTTGAAACGCTTCCCTTGTGCCATGGAAGGATATCCTTTCGTGTTGTGCAAGCGGCGTCCGCGAACGGAAGCCTCCAACAGTGGTTAAAATTCAGTGATGATGTTCGAGAAAGGGGCTGGTCAGTCTGTGACCGTGATCCCCATAGAGCGGGCCGTTCCGGCGATCATGCTGATCGCACTGTCTTCTGTGTGACAGTTAAGGTCCTGCATTTTGATCTTGGCGATCTCAGCAAGTTGTGAGCGGTTAACACGCCCAACCTTGTCACGATGCGGTGCCGCAGAGCCTTTGTCCAGTCCGGCAGCCTTCATCAAAAGAATAGCGGCCGGTGGTGACTTGATCTCGAACGTGAAGCTCTTGTCACTGAAGAATGTGACAAGGACTGGCAGGATCATGCCCGGCTGCTTGGCCGACTTGGCATTGAACTGCTTGACGAATTCCATACCAGCAAGAC
>CAYMTW010000063.1:0-9989 GCA_964393485.1 uncultured Melioribacter sp.
CTGTCCACGTTGACACACGCTTGCTGTGGTCGATGCCGGCTTTATCCAGCACCTCTCCACTTACCGTGCGGCCAATGCCGAAGATGTAGGTGAGCGCGACGATTCCGCGCTTGTTTTTTGGTAGGTCGATTCCTGCGATACGAGCCACGTTGTGTCTCCCTTTTTAGCCTTGGCGTTGCTTGAAGCGTGGGTTTTTCTTGTTGATCACGTAAACCCGTCCCTTACGGCGGACGATCTTGTCCTCCGGGCTGCGCTTCTTGACTGATGCTTGAACTTTCATTTTTTCACCTGTGAGTGAGCTTCGTTACTTGTAGCGGTAAACGATCCGCCCCTTGGACAGATCATACGGCGACATTTCAACGGTGACCTTATCACCACGAAAGATCTTGATGAAGTGCATACGCATCTTTCCGGACACGTGTGCGAGGATCTTATGCCCGTTATCCAGTTTCACAATGAACTGGGTATTCGGGAGTGCCTCCTCGATCGTGCCATCGACACGTATGACGTCTTCGCGACCCATGCTTTGAAATGTTACCTCTGTTAGTTTACCATTCCGTCAGAACTCTCGGCGTCGCTCCGTCCACAACAATTGTGTGTTCGAAGTGTGCCGACGGCTTTCCGTCAGCAGCATAGACCGTCCATCCGTCTCGTGCTGTATGAACATGGAACAACCCCAAGTTCACCATCGGCTCGATCGCCAGAGCCATTCCAGATCGCAGCGGCATATTGGGAAACCGATTGCGATGCAGAAGGCCAGGCACGAAGTTCGGTACAGGGGGATCTTCATGCAGGTGCTGACCAATGCCATGCCCGACGAGCTCCCGAACGACCGAGAATCCTTGATTTTCAACACACGCTTGGACGGCGCGGGCTATGTCATAGACCCGATGTCCGTCCACGGCCTGCTCGATGCCCAACTGGAGTGACTCCTGCGTCACATCAAGCAACCGTTGTTTGTCTTCAGTGATCTCGCCTACCGCAAAGGTGAAGGCGCTATCACCGTAGTATCCGTCTTTCTTTACTCCGACGTCAACCGAAACGATCTGGCCCTCTTTGAGGACCCGCTGCCCCGGCATACCGTGGACTACCTCTTCATCGATGCTTACGCAGAGCGTGTAGGGATAGACCTTGGTGTCAACTTCGTACCCTTTGAATGCCGGCTCTCCTCCTCGCGTGCGGATAAAATCCTCCGCGATGGCATCAAGCTCCAGCGTTACGGCACCCGGTACAACGTATTTCTCAAGGTGACTCAGCACATCGGCAACGATCCGGCATGCTGCTTCGATCTTTAGAATCGCTTCCACGTCATGAACGGGAACACGAACGTTGACCGGCGACATCGACGTTAGGAGGTGGCTCCTGCACGCCCCCTGATCTTACCTGTCTTCATAAATCCGTCGTAATGACGCATCAGGAGATAGGATTCGATCTGTTGCAGCGTGTCGAGAGCAACACCAACGACGATGAGAAGACTTGTTCCGCCAAAGAACGAGGCCAAACCAGGCTGCACGGTAAGCACATTGATCGCGAACGTTGGGAGGATCGCGATAATGGCCAGAAAGATCGCTCCGGGCAGCGTGATTCGGGTTAGAATGTTTTCAATGTATTCAGCTGTGGCGCTTCCTGGACGTACGCCCGGAATGAATCCGCCGTTCTTCTTCATGTTATCAGACACTTCCTTCGGGTTGAAGGCGATGGCCGTATAGAAGTACGTGAAGAAGACGATCATCAGACCGTACATCACGGCGTAGATGACACCATCAGGACGAAGAGCAAACTCTACCGATCGGAGGAACTCAACGTTCGGGAAGAAGGATGCGATCGTGCCCGGAATGAACAGGATCGACTGTGCGAAAATGATCGGCATCACACCAGCAGTGTTCACACGAAGTGGGATGTACTGCGTTGTGCCGCCATACACCTTACGTCCAACGACGCGCTTCGCATATTGAACAGGAATACGTCGCGCCCCTTGCGTAATCAGAATCACGACGGCAATGATTCCCAGCAAAAGCGTCAGGAAGATCGCGCCAACAACAAGATCACGGCCGATCTGACTTCCGTTGCCCGACGTAACGAACTGCTGATAGATACCAACGGGAAGACGTGAAATGATTCCGATAAAGATGATCAGAGAGATACCGTTGCCAAGACCGCGATCGGTGATCTGTTCACCGATCCACATCAGACCCACCGTACCTGCCGTCATGACGAGCACACTGGAGATCGTCCAGAAAAGACCGTGGTCAGGAATCGATCCACCGTAATCGTTGACCAACTTGATCGTTACGCCCCATGCCTGAAGAGCGGCAATCGGAATGGTCAGAACGCGCGTCAACTGGTTGATCTTACGACGTCCATCATCACCCTCACGCTGCATCTTCTGCAACTGCGGGAGTACGACGCCTCCGATCTGAAGAATGATGCTCGCCGAGATGTACGGCATGATTCCCAGGGCGAAGATGGCTGCATTTTCAAAGGCGCCACCGACGAACAAGTTGTAGATCTCAAATATGCCTCCGTCCGAGGAGGTCGCCTGAAGGGCCTTCAAGGAAGCCGTGTCCACACCCGGGATCGCAATCAGCGATCCAATGCGGACGGCAAGCAAGGCGATCAGCGTAAAGATGATCCGATCGCGAAGCTCTTCGATCCGGAACATGTTCCGGAAAGTGGTCACGATATTAGCCATGAACGGTTACCGCTCCTCCGGCAGATTCGATCTTGGTCTTGGCCGCTGCTGAGATCTTGTCGCACGACACGGTCAGCGTGGCTGACAGGTCACCATTACCAAGGATCTTGATTGGTGCAGATTTGACGCGGATAACGCCGAGATTCAAGAGCACATCCTTCGACACAACGCCGTCGGTGATACGCTTCTCGTCAACCAGGCGCTGAAGTGTTGCCACATTCACTTCCTGATACTCGACGCGATTGATGTTCGTGAAGCCGAACTTTGGAATGCGGCGCGTAAGGGTCATCTGACCACCCTCGAAGCCACGGCTTTGATGTCCGCCGCTGCGAGACTGGTGTCCCTTGTGTCCGCGTGTAGCCGTGCCACCATGGCCGGAGCCTGCTCCACGGCCAACGCGCTTCTTCTTGTGACGGGAGCCCGGTGCGGGCGAAAGATTTCCGATGTGTTTCATTGCTTGCCTCAGTCTGCGATCTCTTCAACTGTCACGAGGTGGCGAACAGCGTTCACCATGCCCAGAATCTGTGGATTCTTCGGCTTTACCGACACGTAGTGCGGACGTCCAAGGCCGAGAGCCTTGATCGTTGCCTTGTGTGCCTTGAGTGCGCCGATGGACGACTTGACCTGTGTGATCTTGAGTTTCATGGTAGTGACTTCTCCTTGCTTAGCCGTGAAGAACCTTCTCGATGCTTACTCCGCGACGAACGGCGACGGCGCCGGCATCTTCGAGTTGCATCAGGGCATCGATCGTGGCCTTGACCGTATTATGCGGATTCGAAGAGCCCTGCGACTTCGTCAGAACGTCCTTGACGCCTGCGAGTTCTAGGATGGCACGCACGCCCCCTGCAGCGATAACCCCTGTACCCGGAGTGGCCGGGCGGATCAGGACCTTAGCAGCACCAAAACGGCCGATGACTTCGTGCGGAATGGTGCCATTTTCAATACGCACCTTCACAACTGACTTCTTGGCAGCCTCTGTCGCTTTGGTTACCGCGTTGGACACTTCACCGGCCTTGCCGAGACCATATCCAACATGCCCTTGCTCATCGCCAACGACGACCATCGCTGAAAAGTTGAAACGGCGTCCGCCCTTTACAACCTTCGCTGTCCGGCCCACATAGACGATTTTGTCCTTGAGGTTGAGGTCCGATAGTTTTTGCTTTGCCACGTAACTGTTCTCCGTTTCGTTCTTCGTTAGAAATCAAGCCCGCCTTCACGAGCCGCATCGGCAAGAGCCTTGACGCGACCGTGATAGAGGAAACCGTTGCGATCGAACGCCACTGACGTTACGTTCGCGGCCTTGGCGCGGTCGGCAAGAAGTGCGCCAACGAGGCGGCTTTCTTCGACCTTGGAAAGACCCGCAGCCTTCGAGCGGACCTCGGCATCTACCGTCGAGGCAGAGATGAGCGTCTTCGCAGACACGTCGTCGATCACCTGCGCATAGATGTGCTTGAGTGAGCGGAACACCGTCAGCCGCGGACGCGATGGCGTACCGGAGATGTCTTTCCGCACACGGCGGTCGCGACGAGCATGGCGGACGTTCTTAAGCTTGATGCGATTCATGGTCTTGTTTCTCCTTACTTACCTGCCGACTTACCGGCCTTACGGCGGATGTACTCACCTTCGTAGCGAATGCCCTTGCCCTTGTATGGCTCTGGCGGACGCAGTTCACGGACCTTGGCAGCGACTTCACCGACGAGGTGCTTGTTGATGCCCTTGACCGAGAAGGCCGTTGGCGATGCAACTGCAAATTCGACTCCGTCAGGGGGCATGAACAGGATCGGGTGAGAGAATCCAAGCGAAAGAAGCAGATTCTTTCCGCGCATCTCTACCTTGTATCCGACGCCTTCGATAGAAAGGTTCTTTGTAAATCCGTTCGTAACGCCATCGACCATCCATGCGATCATCGCACGTGTCAGTCCGTGCAGTGCACGAACCTTCTTTTCGTCGTTGGCACGAACAAAGGTCAGCGTTCCATTATCCATCTGCGGCGTGATCGACGCATCAACGGAGAATGTGAGTTCACCCTTTGGCCCCTTGACTGAACAGAGCGCCCCGTCAAACTTGACCGTGACGTTGTTCGGGACAGTGATTGGCTTTTTTCCGACTCGTGACATTGTAGTGTACTCCTGCTTCTCTTCTTACCAGATGGTGCACAGAATCTCGCCGCCAACGTTTTCGCGGCGTGCCTGCTTATCGGTCATCACACCCCGAGGCGTGGAGACGATGGCAATGCCAAGGCCGTTACGCACACGTGGGAGGCGCTCAACTGGCGCATAGATGCGACGCCCAGGCTTGCTCACGCGCTGGATCTCACGAATGACCGGCTGCCCGTAGTAGTAGCGGAGCTTGAGGCTCAGCACACCCTGCTTGCCATCTTCGGCCTTCGAGAAGTCCTGGATGAAGCCCTGGTCCTTGAGGATCTCCGCAATGGCGATCTTCAAGTTCGATGCTGGTACATCAACACTCTTGTGCCGTGCGGCTGACGCATTGCGGATGCGCGTCAGAAAGTCTGCGATGGTATCTGTGACTGGCATAATTCGTCGTCGTTGGTCGTGTTCAAAAAAGGACGTTGGGGTTACCAGCTTGCCTTGCGCATTCCGGGGATCTTGCCTTCGAGGGCAAGAAGACGGAACATGTTACGGCACAGTCCGAACTTGCGGTACACACCCTTTCCGCGGCCGGTGATCAGACAGCGGTTACGGACACGGGTCGGTGAGCTGTTACGTGGCAGCTTCTGCAGACCTACCATATCTCCGGCTGCCTTGAGGGCAGCGCGGCGTTCGGCATACTTGGCCACCAAACGAATGCGCTTGGAATTGCGGGCTATGATTGACGTCTTCGCCATGAGGTGTTCTCGTAGTTCAGTTTAGTCGCGTTTGCGGAATGGGAATCCAAACTCTTGCAGAAGCGCATGTGCTTCTTCGTCCGTTGTAGCCGACGTCACGAAGGTGATGTCCATACCCTGGATCTTCGACACTTTGTCGACATCGATTTCCGGGAAGATGATCTGTTCCTTGATGCCGATCGTATAGTTGCCACGACCATCAAAGCTCTTGTCCGAGAACCCGCGGAAGTCGCGGATACGTGGAGCAGCAATGTTGATGAAACGGTCGAGAAACTCATACATATGCGCACGACGCAATGTCACTCGGGCACCGATTGGCATCCCTTCGCGGAGCTTGAAGTTTGCGATCGACTTGCGGGCACGAGATACTGCCGGACGCTGACCAACGATCAGTTCAAGCTCGTTGACGGCTGCTTGCAGAAGCTTGGCATCCTGCGTTGCTTGTCCGACGCCGATGTTGATGGCAATCTTTTCGATCCGTGGCACCTGCATCACGCTCGAATAGTTAAACCGTTGCATCAGAGCCGGGGCCACGGTCTCTTTATAGAACGCATGAAGGCGTGCCGGCACGCGGACGTCACTGACGTCCTCGAGGCGCGGTCCTTCCGGCTTGAATTGATCCCGTTTGGTTGTAGTCTTAGCCATGTTGGGTTGATTCCTTCGTCATTCGTCCAGTTTATTCTTCGGATGCGGCCTTGGCCTTCGACTTGGCCTTGGGCTTTGCAGCAGGCTTTGCAGCTGTATTGCGTCGTGAAGACGAATCAACCTTCTCAGCTAGCTGAACATTCGAATAGTGAATGGGGCCTTCCATTTCGATGATACCGCCGTTCGGGTACTTCGGAGATGGACGCACAGCCTTCTTACGGATGTTCACCCCCTCGACAAGGATGCGCATAGCCGCCGGCTGCACAAGCAGGACACGTCCACGGGCTCCACGGTTCTTTCCGGCGATAACGACGACTTCGTCGCCCTTCTTGATCTTGAGTTTCATCATCTACCTCAGAGTACCTCTGGTGCCAGCGAAATGATCTTCATGAATGCGCGCTCACGCAGTTCCCGGGCTACTGGCCCGAAGATGCGCGTTCCGCGCGGATCGTTGTTGTTGTTGATCACAACGGCCGCGTTTTCGTCAAAGCGAATGAACGAACCGTCGCGACGACGCAATTCTTTCTTGGTGCGCACAACCACGGCCTTAACGACCTCGCCCTTCTTCACTGCACCGGCAGGAAGAGCGGCCTTGACCGAACAGACGATGATGTCACCGACCGATGCATACCGCTTGCCATGACCGCCCAGGACACGAATACACCGCAGCTTGCGGGCACCCGAGTTGTCGGCAACGACAAGGTTTGTTTCCTCTTGAATCATTGGTTTTCTCCCTTACTGCGCCCGTTCGATGATTTCCACCAGAGCCCAGCGCTTGCGGGCGCTAAGCGGACGGTGCTCGATGACCTTGACCGTGTCGCCGATGTTGCACTCGTTATTTGGATCGTGTGCCATGACCTTGGTCGTCTGCTTGAAGTACTTCCGATAGAGCGGGTGCGCTACCTGACGTTCGATGCTGACGATGATCGTCTTGTCGGCCTTGTTGCTCACAACCTTACCAACGCGCGTCTTGCGCCGTGTTGTTGTAGCTTGAGCTGTTACTGATGTTTCTTCTGACATTGTCGTCTTCCGAATCAATTGGCGTTGGTGTTGCGTTCGTGAAGGATCGTCTTGAGACGAGCAATGTCCTTCCGAAGCGTCTTGATACTAGCTGAATCCTGGAGCTGACCCAGAGCGAGCTGGAAACGAAGGCGCGTGATGTTCTCGACGCTTTCGTTGAGGAAGGAAGAAAGTTCTTCCGTTGTCAGCGACCGTAGGTCTGATGCCTTGCGTGCCTTCATGATATCAGGCCTCCAAATCGACACGTTGAACAAACTTGCACTTGATCGGCAGCTTGTTGATGGCTAGTCGGACTGCCTCCTCAGCACGTTCCTTCGTTACACCATCGATCTCAAACAAGATGCGACCCGGCTTGACCACCGCTACCCAGAACTCAGGATTACCCTTTCCTGAACCCATTCGCGTTTCCGCTGGCTTCTTTGTCACCGGCTTGTCCGGGAAGATCCGGATCCACACCTTACCGTCACGACGTAGGTAACGGTTGATGGCGATACGGGCCGACTCGATCTGACGGTTGGTGATCCAAGCCCCTTCGAGAGCCTTGAGCCCGAACGAACCAAATGCAACCGTCGAACCGCGATACGCCTTGCCACGACGGCGGCCACGCTGGGTTTTGCGGTGTTTTACTCTTTTTGGGATAAGCATGTCGTTGCCTTCTGCCTGACTTCTTTACTGTTCCTTGGACTGTTGCTTGCCGAAGACATCGCCTCGGCAGATCCACACCTTTACACCGATCGAACCGTAAACGGTCTCTGCACGGCTCTGGGCGTAGTCAATGTCGGCCCGCAGCGTGTGCAGCGGAACCCGACCTTCTTTGTACTGTTCCTGACGCGTCATGTCTGCACCGCCGAGGCGGCCCGAGCACATCACACGTACACCCTCGGCGCCGACACGCATGGTGCTACTGACGGCATTTTTCATCGCACGACGGAACGAGATCCGTCCTTCGAGCTGCGCTGCAATGTTGTCAGCCACAAGCTGTGCATCAAGTTCAGGACGCTTGATCTCACTTATGAGAACCTTCACGTCCTTCTTCGTGACGCGACGCAATTCTTCTTCGAGTGCGGCAATATCCTTGCCCGAGCGACCGATGATCACGCCCGGACGGGACGTGTTGATGGTCACGCGAAGCTGCTTTGCCGTTCGCTCGACGATGATGCGAGCAACGCTTGCCTTCTTGAGACGCTGCTTGATGTACTCACGGACCTTGATGTCTTCCTGAAGCTTGTCCGCGACGTTCTTTTCATCGAACCAGTTGGCTTCCCACTGGCGGATGATACCCAGGCGCAGCCCGATTGGATTTGTCTTCTGACCCACGTGTCTTGACTCCGCTTACTGTTTCGTCGAAACGATGATGGTGAGATGATGCGAGCGCTTGCGAATGCGATAGGCACGGCCCATCGGTGCCGGAGAGATCCTCTTCATCGTCGGTCCGGGGTCAACAAAGCACTCCTTGACCATGATCGACTCTGGATCGATCCCCTGATCCTTGGCGGTGAGGTTGCTGATGGCTGACTTCAGCGTCAGTTGAGCAACGGATCCAGCGGCTTTGTCTGAAAACTGCAGGATGTTGAGAGCTTCCTGCGCAGACTTCCCACGGATCAGATCAACCACCAGACGCATCTTGCGTGGTGAGGATCGATTGTAGCGTTTGATAGCACGTGCTTCCATCATACGTCCTTACTTC
Source organism: uncultured Melioribacter sp. (assembly GCA_964393485.1). Lineage (GTDB taxonomy): Bacteria > Bacteroidota > Ignavibacteria > Kapaibacteriales > Kapaibacteriaceae > UBA10438. The sequence goes on from CAYMTW010000063.1 coordinate 8,893, forward strand.
TTACCCGTTTTGAGATCTTTCCGGTTACCAGCATGGCCGCGGTATGTACGAGTCGGAGCGAACTCTCCCAACTTGTGACCGACCATGTTTTCAGTGACATACACCGGAATGAACTTGTTACCGTTGTGCACGGCGAATGTGTGTCCTACGAAGTCCGGCGAGATCGTCGAGGCCCGCGACCAGGTCTTGACCACGGTCTTCTTGCCCGCATCATTCAGTGCCGTAACCTTCTTCGTGAGCTTAAAGCTGACGAATGGTTCTTTCTTCAGTGAACGTGGCATGGATTCCTAACTCCCGGTTCCGTTGTTATGCGTTTCGTTTGCGAATGATCATGTCATTCGACTTGTTCTTCTTCTTGCGAGTCTTCAGCCCCTTTGCAAGCTGACCCCATGGGCTGCGCAAATGCTTGCGACCACCACCCGACTTCGAGCGACCTTCACCACCACCGTTCGGGTGGTCGATCGGATTCATAGCCATACCGCGTGTCTGTGGGCGAACACCCAACCAGCGCATACGACCGGCCTTACCGTAGCTGATGTTTTCGTGCGACCCATTGCTGACAACACCGATCGTTGCCATGCAAACCGACGGGACCATACGGATCTCACCAGATGGCAGCTTGATCTGCGCCTTGTCTCCGTCCACACCGACGAACTGTGCTGCTGTTCCAGCGGAACGCGCCATTTGACCGCCCTTACCCGGACGCATCTCGATGTTGTGGATGAAGTATCCGACAGGGATCTTGCTAAGGGGCAGAGCATTACCGTCCTTTGGCTCAGCCGTAGGACCACTCATGAGCTTCTGTCCGACCTTTACCTTGTCCGGTGCGATGATATACCGCTTTTCACCATCTGCATACTGCAGAAGAGCAATGCGACACGTACGGTTCGGATCGTATTCGATCGTCATGACCGTCGCCTCAACGCCAAGCTTGTTCCGCTTGAAGTCGATGATGCGATACATACGCTTGTGTCCACCCCCACGGTGACGTGATGTGACGCGGCCAGTATTGTTGCGACCACCTGACTTCTTGATCGGTTCAAGAAGGCTCTTCTCAGGCTTCGACGTTGTGATTTCGTCGAAGGTACTGATGCTGT
>CAYMTW010000064.1:0-9875 GCA_964393485.1 uncultured Melioribacter sp.
CGGCAAGACCGAACGGGTTTGGGCCTACTTCCGAAGTGCATCGATGCAGCTTTCGGTACTGATGATCATTCTTGCGTTCCTTGTGTGGCTGTTCGGACAGAACTTCGTTGCCGCTTATACATCGGTGCCGGCAACCATACAACAAGCCACCAGCTACCTACATATCACGGTGTTTGGCTATGTGTTCTTTGCGGTTGCTTTGATGGCCGTGCGCGTGATCTCCGGAGCGGGTGCCTCAATGCTGGCCATGGCAATGACCGTCGGATCAATCCTTGGCGTTCAGCTGCCGCTCTGCTATGCACTTTCACATCTGACGGATCTTGGGGTCACTGGCATTTGGATCGGAATCCCCACAGGCTACGCGATCTTCTGCGTGGTCTCCTATGTGGTGCTGCGCAAGGGTAACTGGCTTACGGCAAAGGTCTAGTCAGATCCTCGGGGACAGGTGGTGATGACCATAGCTTCGGTTAAACCTTTTGCATGCGCCACCCGTCTGTGGGCGCTGTGATGTTGGAGAAGTGGCATACCAGATGTTTCACGCCGTAACCATGAGCATGTCCGACGCTCGGAGTATCGACGACGAAATCCTCGAGGCGCTTCGCGCCGGCGAGCGGGATCGCGCGATCACTTCTCTGGTGCAACGCTATCAGCGCTTTGTGTACTCGGTTGCCCTTCGGCAGATGAATCACGTTGAGGACGCCCAGGATATCACCCAGGAAGTGCTCCTTCGCGCAGCTCGATTCGTTGATGGGTTTCAGCAGCAGAGCTCGCTGCAAACTTGGCTCTACCGCATCACGATCAACCAATGCCGGTCGGAGTTCCGACGCCGGCGTGTTAAGAGCTTCTTCGGTATCGGAACCGATGAGGGAGAGATCGACGTGGCGTCTAATGCGCCCCTTCCCAGTCAGCACGCCGAAGAACGTGATTTCGATGCCTACATACAGAAGGTGCTTGCCACGCTTCCGCCGAAGCAGCGCGAGACATTCTGCCTGCGCTTCTATGACGAACTGTCCTATGAACAGATCAGCGCCATCACCGGCACCAGTCAGGGGGCTCTGAAGGCCAACTATCACTGGGCGGTAAAGAAGATCGCTGAGCAGCTCAAACACTCTGAATACTATGCTCTCTGGAGTTCTGCCCATGACGCCGAATGAAGTCAACAACGAACTGCGAGACCAGCTGACGGGTCAGGACCTACCGGCAGACCCTATCGCTGGCCGCCTTGGCGCGCATAAGCGACGTCGGGATGCAGCCATCGACGCTGCCATTGTATCGATGCCAATGCGCGTGCAACGGGCTCTGAACGCGCGCGCCAGTGCTGAAAATCCGCGCCGCATCGCACCCTGGGCCTACGCCATGAGCGCGGTTGCCGCTGTGGTGATTCTCCTCGTGCAGTTTGCACCGCGATCAGCGGAAAGAGCAGATTCCATTCGTGACACGATGGCGGTTGTTGCTGCTCCGGCGGTGCTTGGTCTGGAGCAGGACGTAGATGTTCTGGTTGATGAATTGCTCCAGCGCAACGGTATGAACGGTCAGGACTGGACCGTTACCGAAGGGGATGTTGATCAGCTGCTTGGTGACGAGGGCATCGACCTGTAACGGGTTTTCAGATAAACAGACCCACAAGGCAGGCCGTCAGCAGGTTTGCGAGCGCGCCAACGCACATCGCCTTAAAGCCGAAGCGTGCTACCTGGGCACGTCGCTCCGGTGCCATCATGCCATAGCCGCCGATCTGAATGCCGATCGACATGACGTTGGCAAAACCGCAAAGGGCGATTGTTGCAAGGCGCACAGTGCGATCGCTCAGAGCGCCCGAGGCCACATGCTCGGCAAGCTTATCGTAGGCGATGAATTCGGTGAGCGAGATCTTCGTGCCAAGCAGTGAGGCAAACGTCTGTGCCTCGGCGGAAGGGACACCTACCAGCCAGGCAAACGGCAGAAACAGCACGCCCAGAAGCTCTTCGATCGAACGGGGCGCCCATGGCAAGCCCCATTGCATAAGCGATGTTGCACCGATGCCCATCATTGCATCAAACGCCGCCACAAGAGCCCTAAAGGCGATCAGCACCACGATGACGTTCAAGGCCAGCTTGGCCCCGTCGAAGGCGCCGCGCGCAATGGCATCCAATACGTTGCCGGACTCTAAAACAGGGTCAAGATCGACCACCGAGGTTGCCACTGAGTCCATGTCCTGCGAGGGGGCTTCCGGCTCAGCGATCTTGGCCAGCACCAATGCTGCCGGTGCGGCAAGGATCGAGGCGATCATCAGATCTGTAGCCGAAATGCCCCGCGCGATATAGACGCCCATCGTTGACCCGGCGATGGTGGCAAAGCCGCCGACCATCATCGCAAACAGCTCGCTGGCTGAGATGTGCGGAATGTAGTGTCGCACGAGAAGCGGCGACTCCGTCTGTCCAAGAAAGATCTCGCCTACGGCGTTGATGGACTCAATAGGGCTCGTGCGCATGGTCTTCTGCAGGAATCCAGCCGTCAGACGCACAAACCGCTGCATGATCCCGTAGTGATACAGGATGGCCATAAAGGACGAAAAGAAGACGATTACAGATGTGATGGTCAGGGCAAACTGAAAGCCCACCACAGCCTGACCCTTTGGCAGCGGAAGATCACCAAACAGAAACGACGCTCCCTCGTTGGCAAAGCCAAGAAACCAAGTGATCCCGTCACCAAGCGATCGAAAGAGCTCTACGCCCGGGGGAAAGACGATCACCAGGAGGCACAACGCCACTTGCAGCAGCATGCCGATGACAACGGTGCGCCAGGGGATACGGCCGTGCGACGATGACCACAGAATGGCCAGTGCAACGATGGCAACGATTCCGATGGCCGATTGTAGCTGCAGCATGCGTTCTCCCGAAGTGTGTTAACGCTCGGTATCGATTAAGACGTTCGACTCCCCGAACGTCTCGCATAAAAACTTGGTCATAGCCGCCGACGAGGCGATCCGTGCCATGGTGCTGTATTGCCGCTTGCCATCAGGATGGGCCACCACAAACGTCAGCGAGTGTGTCGCATCCGACGTGTTACATCGCGCTTTGAGCAATGCGAGTTGATCGGGCTGCACAGTCTCGGGGTCAATGCGCAGCACATAGCCCCGTGCAAACTTCTTCTCGGCCTGCTCAATGGTAAGCAGCTCGTCGACCGTGATCTTGATCGCCTCGCCGCTTACTTCGCACTTACCTACGGCCACAACCACGGCGCCGACTTTGATCTGCTCGGCATACTGCTTGTACTTCTCGCTCCAGAAGATCAATTCCATTGACGAATGGAACTGTTCAAGTTTGACAAAGGCAATCGTGTTTTCACGTCGATCAAGGCGCGTGCGGATCTCGCCGATCATCCCGCAGATGCGCCCGGGCTTGCCGGACAACTCGGGGTCGGGCTTGGAAAGATTGATCGTGCTCAGTGAGGTCACGGCCAGGGTGTGTTCCTGAAGGGGGTGACCAGAAACGTAAAAACTCAGGACCTCGCGCTCGCGGCGAAGTCGTTCAATGTCGGGCCACTCCGCTGTGCGCGGCAGTGCAGGCTCCTTGGGGCGCTCGATATCCTCGGTGCCGAACAAGCCCCCTGAGGACGAGAGCGCATCGTCCTGCACCTGCGCGCCATAATGGAGTGCCGTGTCGATGGCATCGAAGAGCTGGGCACGATGTCCATGTCCAAGCCGGTCAAATGCACCGGCGCAGACCAGTGACTCCATCAGTCGCCGGTTGAGCACCTTCTTTTCGACGCGTGCTGCAAAGTCATAGTACGATGTGAAGGGGCCATCGGCACGTGCCGCCACAATGGCTTCGACGGCTCCGATGCCCACACCCTTGATACCAGCCATTCCGAAGTAGATGATGCGTCCCTCGGCAATGAACGTCGCCAGCGATCGGCTAACGTCAGGGGGCTGCACGGTGATGCCGTATCGCTTGGCTTCATCGATCAGCGCCACAATTTTGGCCTGATCGCTGAGCTCAGCCGTCATGTTGGCGGCAAGGAACTCTGCCGGGTAATGAGCCTTGAGCCAGGCGGTCTGGAATGCCAGATAGGCATAGGCCGCCGAGTGCGACTTATTGAAGCCGTATGATGCAAACTTCTGTATGAGGTCGAAGATCTCCGTCGCCAGGTCCTTGCCAATGCCGGCGCTCTTCTCAGCCCCTTCGATGAACTTCGAACGCTGCTCGGCCATGGACTTTTCGTCCTTCTTTCCCATGGCGCGTCGCATCACGTCGGACTGCGCAAGCGTAAAGCCGGCCAGTGACTGCACCAGCTGCATCACCTGCTCCTGGTAGACGATCACACCATACGTACGCTCGAGGATGGGCTCCATGAGCGGATGGAGATAGGTGATCGGCTTGCGGCCTTGTTTGCGCTCGATGAACTCCGGGATGTTATCCATCGGACCCGGACGGTAGAGGGCGTTCATGGCGATCAGGTCTTCGAGCGTGCTCGGACGAAGTTCACGCAGAGCCTTCTGCATCGGATCGGATTCGAACTGGAAGATGGCCTGAGTGTGACCTTTACAGAAAAGCTCGTATGTGGCCGGATCGCTAAAGTCGATCTCGTCCATGTCGATATCGATACCATGGTTACGCTTGACCTGCTCGAGTGTCGAATCGATGATGCTCAGCGTGCGCAGACCCAGGAAGTCCATCTTCAGAAGTCCGGCTTCCTCAAGGTCCTTCATGTTGTATTGCGTGGCGGGTTCAGTCGTGGGTGTCTTATACACCGGCACGAAGTCACTGATAGGCCCCGGGGCAATGACCACACCGGCGGCATGCAGCGAGGAGTTACGCGCAAAGCCTTCAAGAACCTGGGCGTATTCGATCAGGTCCTTGATGCGCTGATCGTCCGTGCTTTTGATCCAGCGCAGCTCCGGAAGTTCGATGGCCTCAGCGATCGAGTGCACCCGACCCAGCACCACGGGGATCTTGTCCGTGATGGAGTTGATCGTAGCCAGGTCGATGCCCAGAACGCGGCCAACATCCTTGAGCACGGCTCGTGAAGATAGCGTTCCGAAGGTGATGATCTGGGCCACCGAGTCAGCCCCGTACTTGTGCTTGACGTAATCAATGACGCGATTGCGCTTATCATCGGAAAAGTCAACGTCGATATCGGGCATCGACACGCGATCCGGGTTCAGGAATCGCTCGAAGAGCAGGTCGTACTTCAGCGGATCGATATTGGTAATCTTCAAGGCATAAGCCACGAGCGAACCTGCCGCTGAGCCCCGACCCGGACCCACCCGCACGCCCATGTCGCGAGCAGCACGGATGAAGTCAGCCACGATCAGAAAGTATCCGGCATAGCCCATGCGCTTGATCACGCTGAGCTCGAAGGATATGCGGTCGAGGATCTCACTTGTCAGAACGGTGTAGCGCTCTTCAAGCCCCCTCATCGTCAGCTCTTCGAGATAGTCCTCCAGCGTGGTGGCATCACTCTCGGGTGGGATGGGGAACTGTGGCATCTGCAAGGCGGTCGGGATGGTCACATCCACCTTCTCGGCGATCTCCTGCGTTGCCTCGATGGCCTCGGGAAAGTCCTTGAACAGCTCCTTCATTTGCTGCTGCGTCTTGAGGTACATCTCGTCAACACGGTAGCGCAGGTTGGTCTTGACGTCGAATTGCGAACGGTCGAAGGAGGCGTCCTTGGAGATGTGCAGCAGCACATTGTGGGCCACAGCGTGGTCTTTGGTCACATAATGCGCGTCGTTGGAGACAACGATCTTGATGCCCAGTTCACGGGCCAGTCGCGGAGCAAACTCCATGACGTGCTTGTCTTCCGGCAGACCATGATCCTGCAGCTCGATGTAGAAGTCGTCTCCGAAGATCTCCTTCAACGCTGTCGCATTGTTCCTCGCCGTTGGCTCGTCGCCCGCCAGCATCGGTGCATTGATCGGTCCAGCCAGGCAGGCTGAAGTTGCGATCAGTCCCTCATGGTACTGACGCAGTAGATCCATGTCGATACGGGGCTTATAGTAAAACCCATCCGTATGACCGATCGTCGTCAGTTTGATAAGATTCCGGTAACCGGTTTCGTTCTTTGCCAGCAGCACCAGGTGGTAGTAGTTGCGCTTCTTACCGGCATCGACCACCTTCTCACGGTCCGTGTGACGCTTGACTGCCAGGTACACCTCACAGCCAAGGATCGGCTTGATGCCGGCCTTCTTGGCTTTTTTGTAGAACTCAAAGCACCCGAACATCACCCCGTGGTCGGTGATGGCCAGCGCCGTCTGCCCGTCGGCCTTAGCCGCATCGATCAGCGTCTGCGGACTCGCCGCCGCATCAAGCAGGGAGTAGTGGGTGTGGTTGTGGAGGTGGACGAAGCTCATTGACAGGTTTTAGGTTTCGGGTTTTGGGTTTTAGGTTTTGGGTGTGGTCGTCATCCCTGCGAAAAATCGTCATCCCTGCGAAGGCAGGGATCCATGCGAAAGATCGTCATCCCTGCGAAAGCAGGGATCCATAGAGTTTTTCACTTCAACTGTTTCAGTTTTTCAGTAAGCGTTTCTTCGATCACACCTTTGGCAGCTGATCCGAACATCGAAAGTTCGATGTCGACGGTTACGAGCTGGTCTGCGACGGAGATCGTGCCGCGCCCCATTTTACCGCTGGCATGCAGGACGTTGCCTTCCCAGCGGTGTTCAGTGATGAGCATAGCTACCTCGGGACGCGTCAGGATCTTGCTGTCGATCAGCAGGCGCATTTCGAGGGCGGATTTTGATGTCTGGATTGTCTGTTGGATACGTGCCATGGGGCGAATTTACATGCCCCTTCGACGCCGGTTGTCGCCTATTGTTTCAACATCGACCTATGTGCAAAAACAGACCCGGAACGTGACATCAGACGCACGGAATACCAGCCCCGAGGAAGGCGTGAAATGTCAAGGGTCATGGTGCCAGAAGGTGGCTGGGCAGCCCCTTGCAGAAGCATTACACGGCCTAGGATGTCGATGATCTCAATATGCGAATCCGCCTGAAAGCCGTCGGAAAGTCCAACCACGATCTCGTGGGACATCGCTGGGTTTGGATGGAGAGTCATACCGGTGCCAGTAAGGTGCTCTTCATCGACGCTGACGGGGTCAAATCGCATCGGACGGTTGACAGAGATGTTTTCAGGGTGCCGGGCGTCGCGTTCGCCGCAGGGGAGCAGCTCATTGCGGTAGTACTGCGTCAGCACGTGGTACTCGCCGGTGTTGCATTCTCCCTGGTCGTTATACACCACAAGGTCACCGTCGGTGATGACCGTGCCGCCGAGTTTGTAGTTCTGCACGATCGAGCAGCCACCCAGCAGAGCTCGCCCCGAGAGGGTGTTGTTCTCGGCAAGGCACTGATCGCGCACGATGGCCGAGTCCCGCATCACGCCGCCGCGCACGACGGCGTTGTCCAGCACCTGGGCGGAGCCGCCGATGGTGGCGTTCTCGACGAAGGCGCAACCGTCAAGGCGCACAGAGCCGGTGAGCGTCGATGCACCAAGCACCATTGCCCGTGGCCCGACATAGACCGAAGCATCGACCTTTGAGCGGTCATCCACCCAGCCCCCTCCATTGGAATGGGGCTTACCCTGGGCGGTGCGCAGATATGGACGAACCAGCTCCGGACGCTGAAAGCCCTCTGGCATGGCATTAGTCAGACGGATCTCGTACGGATAATGAAACCTCTTTGGATTACCATTCCAGGTGTTGTGGACCTCGGGGTCGGCATGCATGCTGTCCACAGGTGCGCCGAGCACCACAAGGAACAGTCGTGCTTCATCCGGCATCATGGTGCACTCAATGCGCATGCGGTTGTCTCTGTAAATCTCGCCCCGACGTCCCACTGTGCCGTCGGCCCTTTCCGTCACGAACCCGTAGCGCCAGCCGGCATGATCGTTGACTTCGGTATGACCCGTGAAGTCCACCACGACCGGCTTGGCCGGATCATCCGGATAGAGCGGAACAACGTTATACCCATAATCCTGAGGAGCAGTGTATGGGGCCGAGTAAAACCGACGGGCCGCCGTGTCGAGTGCCCGTAGCACATCAAACGTGCGCTGGGCCCAGATACGACCCCAGTCGGCACTCATGCGCATGCGGCGCGACTCACGCAGATACCGTCCCCAGTCGTTCTTCGGGTAGTCCCACGAGGCAGCCCGGCGTGCGTAGTCGAACATGTAATCATTGAAGTCCGACTGCGACATATTGTTGAGGCGCTTGAGCGTATGCAGAGGGTATTCCGATGGACGCCATTCGGTCCAGAGGCGGCTGACCATGTCCAGTCCAAGCGTCGAGTGAACATAAAGCAGAAAGTGATACCCTTCGTAGTTGAACTTCCAGTCCGGCTCGAGCATCAGGTAGTGATGGGCATCAATGTCGGACGTCACGGCCTGCGGATAGATCGCATTGCGGACGAAGTTGGCGTGGGTCTCATAAAACAGCCCATCATTTTCGTAGATGGCCTTGGTGCCACGGGCAGGGTTTTGATTGTCGATATGAAACATCGCTTGGAGCGAATGCGTGAACTCATGGGCGATCACGCCGCCATCGCGCGTGGCCCCCGGGTGGACCCAGAATGCTCCGATCGAGTCATCAACGGCCCAGCCGTTGGCCCAGCCCTGCGGACCCCTTGCTCCGTAGGTGTTGACCATCACGATGACGTACTTGTAGAGGTTGGCCTTGGAGTCCGGAGACTGATTGATCATGCCCATTTCCTTGCACCGGGCGTAGACGTATTCCATCGTATCGAGGACCTGCTTTGGGTTGAATCGCAGGTCTTCAGCCGGGAACGTCGATGGGTCGGTGCCGACAGAATCGCCCCATATCATCAAAAAGTTGGCACTCTGCGCTGTCTTCGACCAGGTGAACTGACGTCCTTCAATGGTCGAGGTATCCCGTATATAGGCCGGAATGTAGGCCCGTTTCTGGGCGATCACCGATGGTGAAGAGGCAATGCACAGCAACAAAACGAACGAGAAAAGGTGTTTCATTGGCGATGGGGAATCATCTGAATCAGCCTGTACACAAGCATCACAGCAGCCAGAAGCACGAGACCGTTTATGGCTGCGGCAGGATCATCCACAAAGATGCTACATGCAATGAAGACATAGGCCGTGATGAAGACGACTGCGATGGCCAGATTTTTCCTCCCAACGGGCTGATCTCTGCTGAGGATAAAGAGTGATCCGGCCGCAGTGGCCATACCGATGCAGTCGAGAAACATGGTGTAGTTGAGAATCGTCTCAAACGACTCTCCAAACACCACGCAGAGAACACTCAACACTGCGAAGAGAGTCAGTGTACTGGCATTGACGCCTTTTGCCAACGACGACGACGTTGCCAGTCGGGCCGGCAGGACATTATCCTCGGCCATTGCCGTGATGACCCGTGGATTTGAAAGCATCGCAACGTTCATGTACCCAAACACCGAAATCATCAGTGCTGCGGAAACAATGGAGTTGCCGGCCGGACCCGTGAGTCGCTCCATCACCATGGACGCGATGGCTGATGAACCGGCAAGACGGTCAAAACCCAGCACATTCACATACGCCCACGTTGCTGCTAGGTAGATCGCTGTAACGCTTCCCACGCCAACGATGATCGCACGCACCACCAGCTTGCCGTCCGATGAGGCATCTCCACCGAAGTTGATCGTTGACTGGTAACCGCCAAACGTGAACGCCACGGCGATCAGCGCGGTGCCCAACGCAGCAATTGGGTTTGCGGTGATGGCATGCTGCAGGGTGCTTGCGACGACTGGAACCGGCGCGGGAACAAGGAAAGGGGCGATGATAATCGCTCCCAGGAGCAGCAACTTAATCGAGATTAGCACGTTCTGCATTGTCACGCTGGTGCGCAATCCAGCCAGGTTCACGCCATAGAACAGGGCGATGAAACCGCACGCC
>CAYMTW010000065.1:0-9735 GCA_964393485.1 uncultured Melioribacter sp.
CATCAGCCTGCCTCAACGGATGCTCATCATCGACCGCTCCAACAGACGTGGACTTTACGCTGGATCTGAACGACTCCGCCAATGCTGCACTGCGCTCCGTAGGGGGCTCGCGCAACGTAAATGGCGTAATCGTGGTCTGTGCGTCCAACGGCTCCTACATCGCCGTCCAAAGCGCCTGTACTCATGAAGGGGCAACTCTTTCCTGGCAGCAAACCAACAAGCGGTTTTATTGTCCAGAACACGGCGCAACATTCGCCCAGACTGGCGCCGTCACCGGTGGTCCTGCCAAGAGCAGCCTCACATCATACTCGGTCACGGTGGAAGGAACGAGCCTTCGGGTACGTAGTAGCTGAGGTACGGGGTACGGCCGTCATTCTCGTGAAGGCGAAAATCCAGAAGCGTAACGCTAGCGTATGCTACTGAAACCTCCACGTGGAAACCACTCGCTCATACCGACCATAGTCTCCCGACTGAGCATTGTCGAAAAGCATGGACAATGCAACAGCGATACTCGCGCCCGCCAACACGATGATAGCGACCACAACGAGGCACGAGTTTACAGGCGGTAGTCGATAAAAGTCTTTCGAATCAGCGGCTTCGGCACTTCGAAGTCCCCAGGTTGAAAGCAAGGCGATGCCAGCGAGAGACAACAGTATGAGTGACCATCCTGTTGCGGGTGAGCTTCGTTTTTTTCGAATTCCATTGACCGAGATTCGGCTCAGCGATTTCGTGGGTACTACGATCATCTGCGACGTATCCGTTCGAGAGCGAAACACTGAGTACTGGGGCGTAAGACGTTTTAGAACCACCCCTCTGTAGGTGGTCTGCACAAGACTGGCATCAATCGTGTACTGGATTTCCACTGCCGTGTCCTTTGGGTATCCGGCTACAACAACGTCAGCGGGCATCGTGTCGATGTATTCCTGAATCTCCTCAAGATCGGAGATATAGGACGCGTCCGTACTCCGAATCGTAGCCTTAGGTACCGAAGGTGTTGAACAGCCGTGGCCCACGAGCAGGGCGGCTAGCATACAGATACGTACGACAAAGCGCAGTGCATTACTGTTCATTGTATCCTCTGCCTTCCATGATCGCCGAGATTGCGCGCTCGATACGCGCAATGCGTGTGGCCGATTGTTTTGCTGACGAAAAGTGCATGAGGTAGTATCTCCGACGTCCAGGGGTGAGGGCATCGAATGCTTCACGAAGCCCCTTGTGTTTGGCAAATTGCTCCTCCAGTTCAGAAGGTTCAGAGCGTTCTTCGATGGACTTGAGCACAACCTTTGTGCCAGACCGTTCCACGACGATGGCCTGCTGAAGCAAATCGCGGATGACCGGTGAAAGTCGCCTGACGTCATCAACACTTCGAAATCGAATCACACGCCCCGCCTGGGAGTTGGGACCCGGCACCTCGAGAACGCCAGTAGGGTCTGTGAGCAAAGCGCCTTTAAAGAATGACAGAACACAGCAGTTCTTCAGCTTGCCGATGATAGCGACATTCTTACCATTGAGAGTGTAGCACGGCTGATACCACTTTAGTTCTTCAACAAGTACGGTCTCAAGAAGCAGGTCTCGGAGCGCGGTGATCTCATCGCGCCACCTCTTGGAATGTTCAAACAGCGGCGTTACGGCAGGGTTCTTCATCTTCGTTACTGTCTCTGGTCACACAGAAATCCTCGCAATAACGCGATATTACACCGCAAGTTCGTACCGCGGGGGAAAAGCACCATGATGTTGATCATCGCTCTGATATTCTCAGGGGGCACCATCGCGATGGCGCAAGACAGCACGTTTAAGGTGTGTGTTAATGCTCGCCTGGCGGCGCAGGAAGAAACCAGTGCCACGGAGTGGTTCTTTACAGGATGTATGCCGAATGGAATGGCGTCAGCAAGCAACGATGTACCACAACCTCCTTCGTGGGCACTACTGGGCAGAGACAGGGACTATGTTGACCGATTCATTGAGTGCTATCAGGCGGAAGTGCTGGCCATCCGCAAGCGGTGGGCACAGATCGGATGCCTATTCGGATTCCCGTTCCAGATCTTTTGCAACAGTCGATGATTAAGGACAAACCACACATCCGAGTTTCACGCGCACAGACGAGACTCATTGAGCTCGCGCTCTGCTGCATCATCGTAGTAACGGGCTGTCGGACCAGCGCACCGCAGATGATCGTGCATAGCAAAGAGAATCTGCGCGTTCCGGGTGAGAGAATATTTTATGTTTCCCGGGGGCCCTGGGATGCTCCATTGAGTAGTTCACTGGCGGAACAGTCAACATCAGCGGCCATGATAACGTCATTCGAAGAGCAGCTGAAGCTTGAGGGCGTACCTCTTGCCAAGAAGCCAGACGAGGCCGACTACATTATCATCACAGCCTTTCGTCTGGAAGGCACGCCCCCTGTCGCCTTATTCGAGCCGAAGGTGGAATCGTTCAACATGCTTGTTTATGAGAAAGCCACATCGACCGTGATGATCGGCGCAACCAAAGCGTGCTGTCCGAAGATCAAGGATGTCGCCTCTGAGGCTGCAAGTGTCCTTCACAGCATTATCAAGCAGAACATCGCCTATCCTCCAGTGCTCGCCCAGAGTCCGGTCACAGAGGAACCGTGTGCCGATGCGAAACATCAGTTTGAGTTGGATCTTGATCAAAAGTCATGGGGCGCTATCTATCCTGAGCAGATCATTTCGCCCATCGTTGAGGATCCCCCGGCAACTGTTCTCGTTGGAAAGAATGTCAACTACCTGACATCATACCTGCAGTGCTATCATAGCGAGGTTAAGAGTATGAAGGTTCGTCGTGCACTTCTTGGATGTGCCGGCGGCTTTGCCGTTGTTACACTCGCTCTAGTTTGGATGTTTAGGCCTCAATAGGTACCAAAACACACATTGCCCGTTCTATGCAGAGTCCCATCGTGCGCCAGTCTGCAGCCGTCTTCATGTTTACTGCGTGCATTGTTTAGGAGAGAGGAGTAAAACCGGTAACGATGGAGTGTCATGATGGCGACAACCCACTGGCATGAAGAAAATTTGGGTATCATCTAATAAACCACTTCGTTGTATGTTCGTAGTGAATTTTACGCAACGGTCGATGTAACTACAGATTCACCCACCCACTGGTATGCACAGGAGCTAGCTCAATGCTTTTCTTCCGTAACTCAACGTTTGTCCAGACCGTTGCCGGTCTATGCCTTGCCTGTATGCTCTTTGTGACCAGTGTCTCTGCACAAGATGCCTGCGTCGAAGGACGGGTTCTTGCAAGCGAGCGTACCAGCAGCACCATCTGGTTCCTAGCCGGGTGTACATTGAGTGGACTCGGTGTGCTTGGTGCTTATGTTATTCAGCCCGATCCGCCAATGACAGCTCTCGTCGGCAAGGATGCAGCCTATGTGGCACAGCTGACAGACTGCTATAAGGATCAAGCTGGTGGAATCCAGACCAAATGGGCGTGGATCGGATGTGCCACTATCGCAGTGCCTTACATCATCTATGCGCTAGCGTTTGGTGCGGCAGTGGCCAGCATGTAATGCATCATCGAACACATCGTTGATTGAAAGCAGGGGCTCGGCCCCTGCTCTTGTTTTGAGCAAACCCCACGCGGTTCGTTACATTCTCATGCACGCACGATTCCTGACCTCGTTCATACTCCTTCTTCTGGCCGTAACAGCAGTATCGTCTGCTGGCAACGGGTTTCTGAGGGTTGGCTTTACCCGAAGCGTCTATCAACCGGGTGGTGGTGCACCTGATGTGGTTAAGGGCAACATGTATTACACTCCGCAAGGTGTTGTTCATATCGAAGTGACATCGCCGGTGTCACAACTGATCTCCCTCACGGGAACGCGCATGAGCATCTACTATCCGAATGAACGTAAAGCGTTCATCTTTGACTCGAAGAATCCCCTAACCCTGCCATTCGCAAGCGCATTCCTTGGCCCAACACGCGAGAGCTTTGGATTACCCGAACTCGGATTCACGGCAGCCAACGTCACACGGCGTGGGGATTCTGTCATCTCGACCTGGAATTCCCCTGCGGCTGCCAAGCAGAGCGTTGATCGTGTTGTGCTCACGGAGGTTAAGGGGGATGTAGTCCTCACCGAATCCTTCAGCCCCAAAGGCAGCCTGTCAACACGGGCAACGTACAAGAATTACGTTTCCATCAGGCAGGGTCGCGTTCCTCTTGAGATCTACAATGGCTGGCAGACGCCCAAAGGATGGACCAAGGAGGTGTTGCTCTTTGCCGGACCCACCACGCTGGACGTGTTGCCGCAACACTTGAACAATTTCGTCATCCCACCGGATGTTCAACCGCGGGCAGTGCAGTGGTGAGGTTCCTTGTTGCAGCATGCATCTTCATGGCAGCGTCACTCCTGTCCACGGCTCAGGATGCTGAAGTGCTGCGAACGATTGCCGACGCCCAGCGGCGGAAATCTGAAGCTGCCGTGCCGCGCGCTGCGAACTTCTTTCGGGCAAAGGAAACCTCGGAGCTCCGGCTTGTTCTTTCAGCTGTCGTTCGTGCCTATCAATTGCTGATCTCCTCTCAAGACACGGATGCCTGCAACTTCGAGCCCTCATGTTCACGGTTCGGAATGCTCGCCATGCAGCGATTTGGAGTGGCGCGTGGGTTTCTGCTCACGGCCGACAGGCTGACGCGCTGTAACGGCTCAACGGACAGACACTATGAACGATCACAACAGAGCGGCAAGCATCTCGATCCTGTCGATACCTACGACACATACCTGAACACCAACCCATGATGCCGTCTGATCGATGCGTGCAATTGGTCATAGGCGTGGCCTTTGTACTAATAGCCTTCATACCACTCAATGCTCAAGAGTCCGATGCGATGACGCCAACGCGCGTGCTTGGTTTTGCCCGTTACCTCGAAGATCTGGGTGAGTACCGCCGCGCTGCTACCGAGCTGGAGCGTCTGCTCCCCGATGCCACGATGGCCTCCGACACACTTGCACTGCGGATCAGCAATCTCTACGTCCTTGCAGGCGACCTCACGCAATCCGAGCGCACCCTTCGCAACGCACTGTCATCGACGAGTCCATCATCTGCTCACTCGCTTCGATATGCCCTTGCCAGCACACTCTACCGTCAGCAGCGCTTTGCCGATGCTGTGTCAATCGCTGATTCCATAACGTCATCCCCTACGGCAGCCTTACCTGCCGAGGCACGCATGCGCGCACTCCTTCTCGGCTCACTCTGCTCGGCCGAAGAGCAGAACTGGGTTGCGGCACGCGAAGGGGCTCTGCAGGCACGCATCATTGCTGCAACGCCCACACATCAGGTTGTGATCGATTCTCTGGTGTCACAGATTGACAGGTCGTCTCAGATACCGATGAAGAGCCCCTTTCTTGCAGGACTTCTTAGCACGATCGTTCCAGGACTCGGCAAGGCCTATACAGGTCATCCAATGGATGGATTGTTCTCGTTGATAAGCATCGGCTCTTTTGCGTATGCATCCTACGATGGCTTCTCCTCGGGCGGGTCGTCCTCATTCCGCGGTTGGTTCTTTGGCGCATTAGCCAGCGGACTCTACCTCGGCAACATCTACGGATCGGCGCTGTCGGCTTCGATCGTCCGCGATGAGTCCACACGTCAGATACTGTCGCGCCTACGCATGGACTTTGCGATCACGGGAATACCATGATGAGGGTGTTTTCCTGGTGGATCGCCATTGGTCTGCTGTTGAGCGCTGTTAGAATTGTCTGTACAGCACAGACACCCCGTCGGTATGTGGACCTGGCCGATCGGCACGTCCGCAACGGTAACATTGACGCGGCGATCACCGAGTACTACCGTCATATCTATCTCTTTCCGGATGATGCCGAACTCTGGAACGTGTACACACGCCTCGGAAAAGCCCATCTCGAAAGCGGCAAGCCCTTGGAATGTCTACGGTCAATGTCGGCAGCGCTTGAACGAGCCAGCACATCCGATGAGCGGGCACGTACGCGCCTGGAGATCGCGCTCGCCCATCTGATTTTGGACCAGCCAATACAGGCACAGATAACGCTGATGAGGATTCTGGCTCAGCCCCCTTCCGACAGCGCTCTTCTGCTTCGCGTGCACCGACTGTCCGGTGTTGCCCATATCCTTAGCGGGCAGTGGTCTGATGCGGCATCATCCCTGTACGAGTGGGCCCGGCATCACAAAGATTCCAATGCCACGCTGAAGCTCATCTCAGATATGCTCTCAGATACATCAGATATTCCGCACCGAAACCCAACAGTTGCGACAGTGATGTCAGCGATCTTTCCAGGTTCGGGACAGATCTACTGTGGAGAGTATCTCGACGGACTTAATGCTCTGCTTCTCAACGGTGCAATGATCTGGAGTGGATACACGCAAATCATCGAGCAACGATACCTTGCCGCCGTGTTGATCGGCATTCCTCTCGTGTCACGCTATTACACCGGTAATCTTGATCGCGCAGAGCGATATGCGGATGCGTTCAACGACCGTGCGCGGCGAGCCTATGCCGCACGAGTGATCGCCAAGATCGCCGAGATGGGTGATTGATCAGTGCTGCCGCACCAGGCCGTACCATTGCACACCGCGCCTGACGACATAGCTGCCTGATGGCAGATCGGCAATGCTAAAGCTGACAAGGGGCTTACCGGTGATACCGTCGATGCGCAGCAGCTCACGGCCCTGCATGTCAAGAACAGTCAGCTCATCAGAACCAGCATCGTCTGAATGGATCGTCACTACGTCCGAGGCAGGATTAGGGAAGATGGCAAGTCGCTTCGGCTGCAGACTCTCGGATACCGAGGTGGTCGTGTCCTGTTGCACCATGAAGACGCGCCACGTGCTCCACTCGCCCCATCCGGAAGCGTTGCGGGCCTGAACACGCCAGCGGTGCCACATGTTGGTCTGCACAGACGTAAGGGGCTTCTGACGCATAGAAACATTTGAGTCCGAAACAACAAGCTCTGCGTTGCGATATACCTCAATACGGTAGGCCATTACATCGGACTCTGTCGTGGTCCACGTTAGTAGCGGGTTTGTCGCACTATCCAGGCGGGCACTGTCGGCCGGAGATGTCAGGCGCACCATGGCCGGTAGCGGCAAGTATCGCAACTGACGGTATCCGCTCCAGGGCCCCCATCCGGACAGGTTCCGAGCACGCACGCGCCAGCGAATGATGGAACGTCCGGCAAGACTGCGTACGCTCAGTACGGTATCCTGTACAAGGGTATCGCTGATCGTTACGGCGCCATTGGTCAGCATCTCCACGTGATAGAATTCGACCTGCGGAGAGGAACGCTTCCAAACGAAACGAGTGGTGTCGACAGCGATCTGCACCGAGTCTGCCGGACTCATCAGCTGGACCTGGTCCGGCAGCGGCACGGTCATGAACGTCCACATCGGACTCCATTCGCCCCATCCGGAAATGTTCTTGGCCACAACCCGCCATGTGTAGATCCGGGCCGGCAGAAGAGTGCGCGTAAAGAGCGTATCGGTCACGGTAGTGTCAAGCACGGTAGTGCCCGTGGGTGTGGCCACCACCAGCCGGTACTGCGTCACATCGGGCTGACTTCTGCGCCAGCGGAAGGTGGGGGTGTTGGACGTGAGCTGCTCGTTCATGCCCGGCGCCACAAGCCGCACCTGATCCGGAAACGGCACCGTGCGCAGCGTCCGCAGGTCGCTCCACTGGCCCCATCCGCTGGCGTTCTTTGCGCGCACGCGCCAAAGGGCCTGATTTGCAGGGGGCAGATTGGGAACCGCTGCCGTGGTGTCTATCCGGGCCGTATCGCGAAACACCACATTTCCATTGATCACCATTTCAACGTGATAGGCCGTTACCGACGGCTGTGAGCGCAGCCATCGCAGCGTAGCGTCATTGGTCTTAAGCTGCTCGTTACTCGTCGGCGAAAGCAAAACGACCTTGTCTGGCACAGGCATTGGCGGCTGACCAAACAGTGCGTCGTACACATCGGCATAATCATACACGCTTCGGTTCAGCGTCGTCGCGTCCCAGTTAATAGACCACGTCATCATACCGCGCAGATCCGGATAGCCCCCTGAGGTAACCAGCGTATAGGTTCCGGGCTTGGTTCCCTTGCCCAGCAGGTACTTCACGGCAGAGGCTATCGTGGTTGAATCTACATAGCCCCCTCCGGCAGCATTGACGCTGGCCGGAAGTCCCACGGCCACTTTCGACGCCGGAATGCCGGTGAAGGTACCGCCCTGGGTGTTAAAACCTTTGATAACGGCCTCCGTCATCGCCACGATGAAGTCCGCCGTGCCCTGGGCATAGACGTTCTTATCGATACCGTACATCGTACCGCTGTTGTAGAGCTGCACGTGGATGAGGTCAAGCGAATCGCGCAGGGCATCCACAATGGGAAGGTAGCCGCCCCAGATACTGCCATAGCCGGACTGACCACCCTGAATGTAGGCAGTCTCGGGCGCAAAGGTCAGAAGCATCTTCCGTCCGAAGTCGGTGCGGTACTGTGCCATGATGCTCTTGATCGCTTCGATCAGGTGCTTCTGCGCAGCGGCCTGCGGATTAGTGATCGTACCACCATTGACCAGGATCGATGCCCCGTGCTCAATGTCGATATCCATGCCATCAAACCCGAAGGTCTTCAGCAGGTTGGACATCGTGGTCACAAACGCATCGCGGTTCTGTGTGGTGGTCAGATCCACCGACGCTGTAGCACCGCCAACGCTCAGTAGCACTTTCTTACCGGTGGCCTGCACGCGCTGGATTCGCGTGATGAACTCCTGATTCGTGCCGCGGTCCGGCACAAAGGTCATTCGCATGTCCGTGTTGGATGTCGGAACTGCAAAGGCCACGGTGATGACGTTGTATCGTGCATCAACAGAGTCGATCCACCGGTAGGGGGCGTTTGCGTCATTCCAGTTATGCCAGTACCCCACCAGGGCCGGGTTTGGAAGCTGGGCATGGAGCGTGGCGGTCGTTGCTGCACATGACAGAAAGAAGATGATGTACCTGAGAATCTTCACCGCGAACCTCTGCGTGTTAGACGTCTTTCATCCCATGACCCTTCGGCTGCAATTTCATGAATTCATAATTGCTTCGATAATGTTATCAGTCGTAATCTTCAAGTGATGAACATTCTCTTTCTCTGTACCGGCAACTCCTGCCGGTCTCAGATGGCCGAAGGATGGGGTCGAGCCGTAGCCCCTTCCGGCTATCACATCTATTCGGCTGGCGTCGAAGCGCACGGCCTGAATCCGCTGGCCGTCGAAGTCATGCACGAAGCGGGTATAGACATCTCCACGCATTCCTCGCAGATCGTCGATGAATTCAACGGCATAGCATGGGATATCGTCGTGACCGTGTGCGACTCGGCCCGTGAGCGCTGTCCGTACCTGCCGGGAATGCATCGTCTGATCCACCACAGCTTTGACGATCCGCCGCGACTGGCCGCCGGGCTCGCCCACGCGGACGCACTCGTGATCTATCGTCGCGTTCGTGACGAGATAAAGGATTTCGTGCAGGACCTTATCAACGAGACACAAAACGGGCAGAACGCATGAGTATCATCGACTCCTACCTCTCGGTCTGGATCATCGCCGCCATGGTCGTCGGCGTTGCTCTGGGCGCCGTCGTACCCGAATTCCCGGCCATGCTCGAGTCCATGCAGTCGGGCACGACCAACATCCCGCTTGCTATCGGACTGATCCTGATGATGTATCCGCCCCTTGCCAAGGTGCGGTATGAAAAGATGGGCGAAGCATTCCGTGATCGCAAGGT